>NZ_JBEZKS010000022.1:97152-118221 GCF_040651775.1 Streptomyces sp. NPDC048383 | reverse complement strand
GCGCCGGCGGGGCTGAGGTTGCTTCAAGCGTCGGCGGGGCTGAGGTTGCTTCAACCGCCGGCGGGGCTGAGGTTGCTTCAACCGCCGGCGGGGCTGAGGTTGCTTCAACCGTCGGCGGGGCTGAGGTTGCTTCAACCGTCGGCGGGGCTGAGGTTGCTTCAACCGTCGGCGGGGCTGAGGTCGCCTCAAGCGCCGGCGGGGCTGAGGTTGCTTCAACCGTCGGCAGGGCTGAGGTTGCCCCAAGCGTCGGCGGGGCCGAGCTCGCTTCAACCGGCAGCGGGGCTGAGGTGGCCTCAAGCGTCGGCGGGGCTGGATGGGGCGGGTTGGTCTGCCGGAGGGGCTGCCGAGTCCTGGTCGGGGCGGGGCGGGGCAGAGTCGCAGGCGGGGGGTTGCGCCCCGGTCGGGGTCGGGGACGGGGTGGGGTGTCGTCCGGGGCTAAAACGTGATTTGTTGGCGCGCGGTGCCGCCCAGCCAACGAAGCTGCGGACAGGGCGCCATAAATCATGCCCGCCCCGGACGACACCCCACCCCGGCCCCGGCCCCGACCCCCCCCGCAGCCCCCCTGGACAGGCAGCCGCCAACCCGCAGCCCCCCGCCCCCCAGCCTCACCCCGTCGCCCCGGACAGGCGGCCGTGGCCTCGTCCGATGACCATCGCCATCAGGGCCGCCATCGCGCACAGGCCGCCCGACGCGTACCAGACGAGGTCGTACGAGCCGAAGACGTCGCGGGCCACCCCGCCCAGGAAGGCGACCAGCGCCGCGCCCACCTGGTGCGAGGCCAGGACCCAGCCGAAGACGATCGCGCTGTCCTCCCCGTAGTGCTCCCGGCACAGGGCGATCGTCGGCGGCACGGTCGCCACCCAGTCCAGCCCGTAGAAGACGATGAAGAACACCATCGGCGGGTGCACCGACGGCGCGAGCAACATCGGCAGGAAGAGCAGCGAGATCCCCCGCAGCGCGTAGTACACCGCCAACAGCCGCCGCGCCTCGAAGCGATCCGTGAACCAGCCGGAGGCGATCGTCCCGACGACGTCGAACACCCCGATCACCGCCAGCAACCCGGCCGCCGCCGTCACCGGCATGCCGTGATCGTGCGCGGCCGGCACGAAGTGCGTCCTGACCAGCCCGTTCGTCGACGCGCCGCAGATCGCGAAGGTACCGGCCAACAGCCAGAACGGCCCCGTCCGCGCCGCCGCGAACAGCACCGTCACCGCCCGCCGCGCCGCGCCCGCCACCGGCGCCGGCTTCGGCGCGTACACGCCCCCGTACGGCGCGAGCCCCACATCGGCGGGGTGGTCGCGCAGCAGCAGCCACACGAACGGGACGACGGCCAGCGCCGCGAGCGACACGGTGACGGTCGCCGGGCGCCATCCGTGGTGTTCGACCATCCAGGACAGCAGCGGCAGGAAGACCAGCTGCCCGGAGGCGCCCGCCGCCGTCAGGATCCCCGTCACCAGACCGCGCCGCGCGGTGAACCACCGGTTGGTGACGGTCGCCGCGAAGGCCAGGGCCATCGAGCCGCTGCCGAGCCCGACCAGGACGCCCCAGTACAGGACCAGCTGCCAGGGCCGCGTCATCCACACCGTCGCCACCGATCCGCCGGCGATGACGGTGAGGGCCAGGGCGACGACCTTGCGGATCCCGAAGCGGTCCATCAGCGCGGCGGCGAACGGCGCGGTGAGCCCGTACAGGGCGAGGTTGACGGAGACGGCGAAGCCGATCGTGCCGCGCGACCAGTCGAACTCCGCGTGCAGCGGCTCGATGAGCAGGCTCGGCAGGGAGCTGAACGCTGCGGCGCCGATGATCGTCACGAAGGCCACGGCCGCCGCGTACCAGGCGCGGTGGATGCGGCCGGCCCGGCGCTGGGCCGGCGGATCTTCCGCGGGGGAGGTGGAGGTGGGTGCTGTCTGCGTCACCCCGTCAGCTTCCGGCGGCTCCGCATCTGCCGACAGTGGCCTGACTGTCACCCTTCGGTACGATCGGGCCATGGAGCCGAATCCGCGGGCCCACCGCGTCGTCGTCCTCGCCCTCGCCGGGCTGCTGCCCTTCGAGCTGGGGATCCCGCACCGGATCTTCGGCCGGGCCAAGGACCCGGCCGGACGGCCGCTGTACGAGATCCTCACCTGCGGGCTCGCGTCCGGCCCGGTGTCCACCGATGCCGACTTCGCCGTCCACGTCGCGCACGGCCCGGAGCTGTTGGCCACGGCCGACACGGTGGTGGTGCCCGCCTCGTACGAGCTGGGTCCGGTGCACGAGTTCGGGGTGCTGACCGAGGAACTCGCGGCCGCCCTCGCGCACATCCGACCCGGCACCCGGCTCGTCTCGATCTGCACCGGCGGCTACGTCCTGGCCGCCGCCGGCCACCTGGACGGTCGGCCCGCCACCACCCACTGGGCCTCCGCCGAGCACTTCCAGCGGCTCTTCCCCGCCGTCCGCGTCGACCCGGGCGTGCTCTACACCGACGACGGGGACGTACTCACCTCCGCCGGCGTGGCCGCCGGGATCGACCTGTGCCTGCACATCGTGCGCCGCGACCACGGCGTGGCCGTCGCCAACGACGTGGCCCGGCGGACCGTCGTACCGCCCCACCGGGAGGGCGGTCAGGCGCAGTTCGTGGACCGGCCGCTGCCCGAGCCGCGGCAGGCCTCCACCACGGCGGCCCGCGCCCGGCTGCTGGACCGGCTGCACGAACCGCTGCGCCTGAGCGACCTGGCCCGGCAGGAGGCCGTGTCCGTACGGACCTTCACGCGCCGGTTCCGGGAGGAGTGCGGGGTCAGCCCGGGGGAGTGGATCACCGGTCGGCGGGTCGAGCGGGCCCGGCGGCTGCTGGAGCGGACGGAGCTGTCGATGGAGCAGATCGCCCGGGAGGCGGGCTTCGGCACGGCCCAGTCGCTGCGCAAACACGTCCAGGCGGCCCTGGGCGTGAGCCCGACGGCGTACCGGCGCACCTTCCGCCCGGCGGCCGAGGGTGCCGCGGCCGCGGCCCCCGCCGGCGGCACGCGGACCGTCACCCTGCCGTCTTCTGATGGCCCATCAGACGCTGCGGGATCCGTGCATTGACTTCTGCCGCCACCCGCTCGTGAATGGCCCCCTGTCGGGGCGACGGAACGCAGGGGGCGGGCAGTGCGAACAGGCGCGCGCAGCAGGAAACGATCGGCGGCCGTCGGCATGGCGGTACTCGCGGCGGTGACCGGGGGAGCCTTGAGCGCACCGGCCGCCGCCGTGGGGGAAACACCCCCCGGGCAGGTGGAGTTCCCCGCGCACTGCCTGCCGCCGCAGGAAGCCGGCCGTCCGCCGGCGGACGGCCCCACCACGGCCCGGATCACCGTCGACGACCCGGCGCCGCGCGTGGGCGACACGGTGACGGTGACCTACCAGGTGGCCGCGACCCCGGCCGTGAACCCGCTCCCCTCCGAACTGCCCGTCGACGTGCTCACCCCCACCGGACGGGTCCTGCTCGGCGGTGCGCAGAGCGGCGAGGTCACCGTCACCGGCGCCCAACGCAACGAACCGGTGCCGCCCGGCGGGGCCCTGCCGGCCGTGACCATGACCGGTACCTTCACCGTCACCGCACCCGGCGCGATCACCCTCACCCCGGGTTCCTACACCCTGCGCACCGGCCACCTCCTGGACCTGTCCACGCTCTGCACCGCCGGCCCGGGCACCCCGGTCTCCGAGCGCCTCACCGCGACCCCGCTGCCCACCGCCAACCTGCGCCGCCTCACCCTCACCACCGCCTACGGAACCCCGGGCGCCCGCGTCGAGGTCACCGGCGCGGGCTTCGCCCCCGGCGCCGCCGTGACCGTGGCCGGCCGGGCGGGCGCCGCCGAGACGGCCGACCGGGTCGCCGCCACCGCCGACCGGCGGGGGGAGCTGGTCGCGTGGCTGCCCCTGACGGACCGGGCGACCACGGGGGTGGTCGCGTACGAGGGGACCGCTTGGTCGGCGCCGTTGGGCAGCGCCCCGGCCGCCTACACCGTGGTCGCGCCCGCCCCGCCGGCGGCGCCGGTCCCGGCGCCGCTGACCCGGCAGGTGACGGCCACCGTCGAGCCGGGCACCCTCGCCATGAGCCAGGCGGGCGAGTCGGTGACCCTGGGCGCGGTCCCGTACGGGGACGGCGGCGCGGCCCCCGGCCGGATCGGCACTGTCACCGTCAAGGACGCCCGGGGCGGGCCCGCGGGATGGTCGCTGGTCGGGAAGGTCACCGACTTCGCCGGTCCGGGCGGCGTGCGCATCCCCGGCGCCTCGCTGTCCTGGACCCCGACGTGCACGGCCGCCGAGGGCAGTCCCGGCGCGTGCGCCGCGGGCAGCGCCGGCGTGGTCGGTCCGGACGGGGCCGTGCTCGCCTCCACGGCGGACGCCCCGGTAGCGGGCGGCACCTTCACGGTGGACGCCGGCGTCTCCCTCCAGGTGCCGCCCTACACCCCGCCGGGCGCGTACACGGCGGTCCTGACGCTGACCCTGTCGTGACCCCCGACCGTCACCCGGCCGCCGCGGCCCGGGCCGTGCGGGTCGCGCTGGTCGGCGCGGCCCTCGTCCTGCTGGGTTGGTCCGGACCCGCCGCCGCCGCGGACAACGGCCGGTGGTCCGTCCTGCCCGCCGCCACCACCGTCGGGCAGCGCCCCTACTTCTACCTGTCCGCCGCACCCGGCGCGGAGGTGCGGGACACCGTCACCGTCGCGAACCGCACCGACCGGCCCCGCACCTTCCTGCTGTACGCCGCCGACGCCCACAACACCGCCCGCGACGGCGGCTTCGCCCTGCGCGGCCCCGACGAGCCGCGGCGGGGCGCCGGCGCCTGGACCCGGCTCGCGCGGGAGCGGATCACCGTACCCGCCGGCGGCACCGCGGACGTGCCCTTCACCGTCGCCGTCCCCGACCGGGCCGAGCCGGGGGACCACCCCGGCGCCGTGGTCGCCGTCGAGGACGGGCCCGCCACCCCCGCCGGCGGCGGGATCGGCGTCCGGCAGGCCGTCGCCGCCCGCCTCTACCTGAGGGTGACGGGACCCACCGCCCCCGCCCTCGCCGTCCAGGACGTCCGGGTCACGGGCGGCGGCTCCGGCGCGGTGGTCACGTACACCCTGCACAACCTCGGCAACGTGACGTTGCGCCCCCGAGCCACCCTCACCGCCTCCGGTTTCCTCGGTCGGAACCTGCTGCGGCGCGAGCTCACCGCCCTGCCCGCCGAACTGCTCCCCGGGACGCGGGTCACCCTCACCGCCCGCTGGGACGACCCGCCCGACCTGGAGTGGAGTCGGCTGACGGTGCGCGCCGAGGGCGGGGGAGCGAGCGCCCGGGGCGCCGCCGACCACGCCGCGCACCCCCGGCTGACGGTCGCCCTGACCCTCGCTTCGGCCCTCGTGGCGGTGGCCTGGTCGGCGCTGGGAGCCGCATCGGGGAGAATGGCCCGTATGAGCGATCGTTCCCCCGAGCCCACCGCCCCGCACCGCGCGGGCTTCGCATGCTTCGTCGGCCGCCCCAACGCGGGCAAGTCGACCCTGACCAACGCGCTCGTGGGCACCAAGGTCGCGATCACCTCCAACCGGCCGCAGACCACGCGCCACACCGTCCGCGGCATCGTGCACCGCCCCGACGCGCAGCTCGTCCTGGTCGACACACCGGGCCTGCACAAGCCGCGCACCCTGCTCGGCGAGCGCCTGAACGACGTCGTGAGGGCCACCTGGTCCGAGGTCGACGTCATCGGCTTCTGCCTGCCCGCCGACCAGAAGCTCGGCCCCGGCGACAAGTTCATCGTCAAGGAGCTCGCGGGGATCAAGAAGACCCCCAAGATCGCCATCATCACCAAGACCGACCTGGTCGAGTCCAAGGCGCTGGCGGAACAGCTCCTCGCCGTGCACCAGCTCGCCGCCGAGCTCGGTTTCGAGTGGGCCGAGATCGTGCCCGTCTCCGCCGTCGGCGACAACCAGGTCCAGCTGCTGGCCGACCTGATCGCGCCGCTGCTGCCGGAGAGCCCGCCGCTGTACCCGGAGGGCGACCTCACCGACGAGCCCGAGATGGTGATGGTCGCCGAGCTCATCCGCGAGGCCGCGCTGGAAGGCGTGCGCGACGAGCTGCCGCACTCCATCGCCGTCGTGGTCGAGGAGATGATCCCCCGGGAGAACCGCCCGGCGGACCGTCCGCTGCTCGACATCCATGCCAACGTCTACATCGAGCGTCCGAGCCAGAAGGGCATCATCATCGGTCCGAAGGGCTCGCGCCTGAAGGAGGTCGGCATGAAGTCGCGCAAGCACATCGAGGCGCTGCTCGGCACGCCGGTCTTCCTGGACCTGCACGTGAAGGTCGCCAAGGACTGGCAGCGCGACCCCAAGCAGCTGCGCAAGCTCGGCTTCTGACCCCCCGGCGCCGTTGCCGCCGCGCGGTCCGCGGTGACGCGTCGTCCGCCGTCCGGGTCCGGACCCGCCTTCGGGCCGGGTCCGGACCCGTTCGCGTACCGGCCCGCGTCCCGTCCTCGCCGGCCCGCCCCGCCTTACGCCCCGCGTTACGCCGGGGGTTCCGCGATCATGGCCGTGCCCACCCGGCGGAACCCGGCGCGGCCGTAGATCCGGGCCACGTCCTCGTCGCCGGCCGACAGGAACACCGTCCCCGCGCCGCGCTCGCGGGCCTGCGCCACCAGCGCCGCCGTCACCCCGAGGGCCAGGCCCTGCCGGCGGGCGGCGGGCAGGGTGCCCACCCCCACGATCTCGGCGACGTCCCCGACCGGGTTGAACTGGCCCGAGCACAGCACCACGCCGTCCCGGACGGCCGCCGCCATCCCCGTACGGCCCGACGCGAGCAGTTGCGCGACGAAGGCGCGGCGCTGTTCCACGCCCGGATCCGCCAGCGCGCCGGCCAGTTCGGCGGGGCCGGCTTCGCCGAGCGCGGTGCCGGGTGCGGAGAAGGCCAGCGCGGGCACCGTCACCGCCGCCGCGAGCAACGGGTCGTCCGCGCCGAGGACCCGTACGTCCGGATGCGGCGGGGGAGGCGTCGCGTCGGCCTCCAGGACCATGAGGGGGTGCGCGTGGACGTGCAGGCCCGCCGCCTCCACCGCGGCCCGCAGGGCGGGGCTGTTTTCGGCCACCCATTCGAAGGCCTCGGGCACCTTCAGTTCCCGCTGTCGCTCCCGTACCCGCTCCACGTCCGCCGCGGTGGCGTCCGGGGCGCCGGGCGCGGGGCGCGCGTAGTACTGCCAGCCGTCACCCTCCTGTACGAAGAGGGTCAGCGGCCCGAAGTCCTCGCCGCGGGCCCCGCCCCGGCGGGGGACGCCGTCGTAGTACCGCTCCAGCGCTGTCAGGATCATGTCGGTCATCCGGACATCCAAGCGCACGGGGCCGGACCGGGCATCCGGGTTTCAGGCGCCCTCCTTCAGCACCCGCGAGACCAGGTTCCGCTGGGCCTCGGAGAGGTGGGGGTCCTGGCAGGACACCGTCCGCCCGTCCACCGTGATCCGGTACGAGAACCCGTCCCGGACGCCCCTCGCGTCCTGCGGGCCCGCCGGGTCGGGCCGCAGGGCGAGCAGGGCCAGCGCCCGCCACTCGTCCTCGTCGGACCGGCCCGAGGTGTCCACCTCGGCCCGGCGCTCGATGCCCGCGAAACCGCCCGTCCTGACCACCTGGATGCGCATGGGGAGCGTCCTACCCCGCCGTCGGGACGCCTACCGTCGCCCAGGCCTTCTGCAGCGCCCGGTGTTCGGCGCCGCCGTCCCCGAAGCGGGTGACCGCCGCCGCCACCGACAGCCGGGCGAAGTCGGCGAAGTCGGCCCGCTCCGTGAGCTCCCCGCCGGTCAGGGTGTCGTACCAGATCTGTCCGGCCCGCTCCCAGGCCCGGCCGCCCAGTTCCGTCGCCGCGATGCAGAAGGCGTGGTTGGGGATGCCGGAGTTGATGTGGACGCCCCCGTTGTCGCGCGAGGTGACCACGTAGTCGTCCATCGTCGCCGGCTGCGGGTCCTTGCCGAGCTCGTCGTCGTCGTACGCGGTCCCCGGCGCCCGCATCGACCGCAGGGCGACGCCGGTGACGTTCGGGCCGAGCAGGCCGGCGCCGATCAGCCAGTCGGCCTCGTCGGCGTTCTGGCCGAGGGTGTACTGCTTGATCAGGGAGCCGAAGACGTCCGACATGGACTCGTTGAGGGCGCCCGACTGGCCGTGGTAGTCGAGGTTGGCCGTGTACTGGGTGACGCCGTGGGCCAACTCGTGTCCGATGACGTCCACGGCGACGGTGAAGTCGAGGAACAGGTCGCCGTCCCCGTCGCCGAAGACCATCTGCCGGCCGTCCCAGAACGCGTTGTTGTAGTCCTCGCCGTAGTGCACGGTCGCGTCGAGCGGGAGCCCGCCATCGTCGATGGAGCGACGGCCGAAGCCCTGGAGGAAGAGGTCGAACGTCGCCCCGAGGCCGGCGTAGGCCCGGTTCACGGTGGCGTCGCGGCCCGGCTCGTCGCCCTCGCCGCGGACCATGGTCCCGGGCAGCCGGGTGCGGTGCCCGGCGTCGTAGACGGTCCGCCGGGGTGTGTCGGAACCGGGTGCGGCCGCCGTCGGGGCGATGCCCCGGACGGTGCTGATGCGCCGCCGGGT
Source organism: Streptomyces sp. NPDC048383 (assembly GCF_040651775.1). Taxonomy (NCBI): domain Bacteria; kingdom Bacillati; phylum Actinomycetota; class Actinomycetes; order Kitasatosporales; family Streptomycetaceae; genus Streptomyces; species Streptomyces sp. NPDC048383. The sequence continues at coordinate 109,657 of NZ_JBEZKS010000022.1, read as the reverse complement.
CCGCAGGAAGGCGTCCTGCTCCAGGGTGCGCTGGGCGGCGTCGGCGCGGGCGGCGTCGGCCGAGCGGGCGGCCTTGTCGAGCAGGTGCGGGGGCACGACGGTGCAGAAGACGGGGTGGTGGCGGGTGTGGCCTGGGGAAAGGGGGGCGCTCATGACCGCAATGTGGCAGTCCGTAATGACTCTGTCACTAGCTGCAACCATGATTCATTCTCTTGTCTGAAAGCGGCCGCGCCGCGTTGACGGATCGCCCGGACATCGGGCCGCGGACACCGCCGAATAAGAGAAATACCTCATGAAGGGTACAAATCGGACCCTTGGGTCTTGCATACTGAACAGGTCCTCGCGATACGGCGCGGCTCGGATAGGCTCGGTCCATCATGCGTTTCGGGCTGCTTCTCCTTAGCTGCCGCGGCGAGGGTCTGTAGTCGTAGGCCGGCCCCCTCCCCGCGGAGTTTGGTGTTGCGGTTTTTACGACCGCCCGTCGGCCGTCCCAGCGAACTACACGCGGACACGCGAGGAGCCCAACGCCATGAGCCAGCAGCCTTTTGTCGGTCGCCCCACGCCCATCACGAACGCGACCCACACCCAGAAGCCCTCCGGCATGCCGATCCACAAGTACGGCTTCTACGAGCAGGTCGAGATCCCGGACCGCACCTGGCCGAACGCCCGCGTCACCAAGGCCCCGCGCTGGCTGTCCACCGACCTGCGCGACGGCAACCAGTCGCTGATCGACCCGATGACCCCCGCCCGCAAGCGCGAGATGTTCGACCTGCTGGTGCGCATGGGCTACAAGGAGATCGAGGTCGGGTTCCCCTCCTCCGGCGACACCGACTTCGCCTTCGTGCGTTCGATCATCGAAGAGGGCGCGATCCCGGACGACGTCACCATCTCCGTACTGACCCAGGCCCGCGAGGACCTGATCGAGCGGACCGTGGAGTCCCTGGTCGGCGCCCGCCGCGCCACCGTCCACCTGTACAACGCGACCGCCCCGACCTTCCGCCGGGTCGTCTTCCGCGGCTCCAAGGAACAGATCAAGCAGATCGCCGTCGACGGCACCCGCCTGGTCATGGAGTACGCCGAGAAGCTGCTGGGCCCCGAGACGGTCTTCGGCTACCAGTACAGCCCGGAGATCTTCACCGACACCGAGCTGGACTTCGCGCTGGACGTCTGCGAGGCCGTCTGCGACGTCTGGCAACCGGCCGAGGGCCGCGAGATCATCCTGAACCTGCCCGCCACCGTGGAGCGTTCGACGCCCTCCACGCACGCGGACCGCTTCGAGTGGATGGCCCGCAACCTGACCCGCCGCGAGCACGTCTGCATCTCCGTCCACCCGCACAACGACCGCGGCACCGCCGTCGCCGCCGCCGAGCTGGCCCTGATGGCCGGTGCCGACCGCGTCGAGGGCTGCCTGTTCGGGCAGGGCGAGCGCACCGGCAACGTCGACCTGATCACGCTGGGCATGAACCTGTTCTCGCAGGGCATCGACCCGCAGATCGACTTCTCGCAGATCGACGAGATCCGTCGCACGAGCGAGTACTGCAATCAGATGGAAGTGCACCCGCGCCACCCCTACGCGGGCGATCTGGTCTACACGGCCTTCTCCGGCTCCCACCAGGACGCCATCAAGAAGGGCTTCGACGCGATGGAGGCCGACGCGGCCGCGGCCGGCAAGACCGTCGACGACCTGGAGTGGGCGGTCCCGTACCTGCCCATCGACCCCAAGGACGTCGGCCGCTCCTACGAGGCCGTCATCCGCGTCAACTCGCAGTCCGGCAAGGGCGGCATCGCGTACGTCCTGAAGAACGACCACAAGCTGGACCTGCCGCGCCGCATGCAGATCGAGTTCTCCCGGATCATCCAGGCCAAGACCGACGCCGAGGGCGGCGAGGTCACCCCGAAGGCCATCTGGGACATCTTCTCGGACGAGTACCTGCCCAACCCCGAAAGCGCCGGGTCGCGTTGGGGTCGCATCCAGCTGCGCTCCGGTTCGACCGCCACCGACAAGGACGGCACGGACACGCTGACCGTCGAGGCCGTCGTGGACGGCGTCGAGGCCGTACTGAACGGCACCGGCAACGGTCCGATCTCGGCCTTCTTCGACGCGCTGGCCGGCATCGGGATCGACGCCCGCCTGCTGGACTACACCGAGCACACGATGAGCGAGGGCGCCTCCGCCGTGGCCGCCTCGTACATCGAGTGCGCGATCGACGGCCGCATCCTGTGGGGCATCGGCATCGACGCGAACACCACCCGCGCCTCCCTGAAGGCGGTCATCTCCGCCGTCAACCGCGCGGGTCGCTGACCCACCCCGCCGGAGCCCCGTCCCTTCGCCCGTCCGGGCGGGGACGGGGCTCCGGCGTTCGCGGGGCCCGCATGGGCCGGCCGGCCGCCGTTCACCGGCCGGACACCGCCCGCCGCGCCCGGTTCGGGAGGGGCGCAGATCGGCCAAGTACGCCCCCCTGCACGAGGTTGTCCTGTCACACGGCTGACGCATCCTCACCGATGTGGCTAACATCACGCCAACCCGGCGATGTTGCCGGAAGGTTACGGAGGTGCGACGTGCTGCCAGTTCGGGGTGGGGACGGCCGGAAGCTGACGGCCTGGGGCATCCGTACCACCTGGAGCACCGTGGGCGACGGGGAGTTCTTCTGCCCCGGTTGCGGCGGTGACCGCAATTACCGACGACGCACCGGGCGGCGCCGGTTCACCGTGCTCGGCGTCCCGCTGCTGCCGCGGGGCCAGGCCGGGCCCGTCGTCGAATGCCACGCCTGCCGGGAGCGCTACGACACCGAGGTCCTCGACCACCTCACCACCACCCGCTTCTCGGCCCTGCTCCGCGACGCCGTGCACACCGTCACGCTCGCCGTCCTCGCCGCCGGGGGCGCCGGCTCCCGCAGTGCCCTGGAGGCCGCCGTGTCGGCCGTACGGGCCGCCGGGTTCCAGGACTGCACCGAGGAGCAGCTGGAGGCCCTCGTGGAGGCGCTGGTCACCGACGAGGGCCGACTGGGGCTGTACGACGGCCCCGAGTGCTGCGGGGCCGCGCTGTCGATAGAGCTCCACGAGGCGTTGGAGCCCCTGGCCCCGCACCTGGCCGGTCCGGGCCGGGAGTCGATCCTGCTCCAGGGCGCGCGCATCGCCCTTGCGGACGGGCCCTACATCCCGGCCGAGCGCGAGGTGCTGGCCACCGTGGGCGCGGCCCTGCGCATGGAAGCGGACGAGGTCGCGCGGCTGCTGTCGGCGGTGCGCGCTCCGTAGCGCCCGCCCGAGCGGGACGCCTCGCATACGGCTCCGGGCCCGGCGGGCCACCCGCCGGGCCCGGCCGCGTGCGCGGGCGGCCCCGGAGCGTGACGTGAACGTCCGAAACGAGCCCCCCGGGGCGTAACGATCCGGCCTCACAGGGCGTGAACCGGCCTCCCCGGGCGGCCTCGCGCAGGGGTGGAGGGTCCGCCTCCACCCCGGACCGTCCACCCCTCGGACGGTCGGAAACAGGGGTTCGGACGGGGCCCGTCCACGGCCCGCACGGCCATGTCCGCGCAGGTCAGGGCAGGTAGCCGCCGTCGATGCGGGCGGTCGGAGCGGGTGGTTCGGCGACCCCGGGGCATACGCCCGCGCAGAGATCCGCGCCACTGGCGGAACCTACAGATCGCGCCCGCCGGAACTTCCACAATTTGTAGAAGTCGACGATATCTGTGAGCCCTCCCACAGGCGTTCAATTCCGGTCACACGACGAGACGCCGCCGGAAACACAGCGGGGCTTCGATTCACGTGTTCTCACCGACGGCCCCGCCGGATCAACGGGTTGACGACCCACTCCGACCGGGGCGATCAATCTCCTCTCGTCACCTACCCCATGAAAGGGCAAGGCAGAGATGGCACGTGTCGCCGCCCGGCTTTCCCCCAACGGAGAGCAGAGCACGCACCCGGTCGACGAGGTGCTCCCCCTCCCCAAGCTCGCGCTGTACGGCTTCCAACACGTACTCGCCTTCTACGCCGGCGCGGTGATCGTCCCGATCATCGTCGGCAATGCGCTGAAGCTGAGCCCTGAACAGCTCGTCTACCTGATCAACGCCGACCTGTTCACCTGCGGCATCGCCTCGATCATCCAGGCCTGGGGCATCGGCCGGGTCGGCGCGCGCCTTCCGCTGATCCAGGGCGTCACCTTCACGGCCGTCTCCCCGATGATCGCCATCGGCCTCGGCGCGGGCGGCGGGACCGCCGCGCTGCTGGTCATCTACGGCGCGGTGATCACCGCCGGCATGGCGACCTTCGCCTTCGCCTGGCTGCCCGCCAGGGCCTTCCGTACGGTCATGAGGCTGTTCCCGCCGGTCGTCACCGGCACCGTCATCACCGTCCTCGGCATCGTCCTGATCCCGGTCGGCCTCAACGACGCGGCCGGCGGCCTCGGCAGCCCCGACTTCGGCGACCCGAAGAACTTCGCCTACGCCGGCGGCACCATGCTCTTCATCCTGATCCTGATGAAGATCGGCAAGCCGTTCCTCTCCAGCATCTCCATCCTCCTCGGCCTGGTCGGCGGCACCGCGGTCGCCTTCCTGCTCGGCGACGCGAAGTTCGGCGACGTCGGCAACTCCGGCTGGATCGGCGTCACCACCCCCTTCCACTTCGGCGCCCCGAAGTTCGAGTGGTTCCCGATCGTCCTGATGCTCATCGTCATGCTGATCACCATGGTCGAGACGACCGGTGACACCTACGCCGTCGGCGAGATCGTCGAGAAGGACATCGACAGCGAGACCGTGGCCCGCGCCCTGCGCGCCGACGGCGCCGCGACCGCGCTGGGCGGCGTCCTCAACTCCTTCCCGTACGTGGCCTTCGCCGAGAACGTCGGCCTCGTGCGGATGACGAAGGTCAAGAGCCGGTTCGTGGTCGTCGCCGCCGGTGTCTTCATGATCATTCTGGGTCTGCTGCCGAAGGCCGCGGCCATCGTCGCCGCCGTCCCGCACGGGGTCCTCGGCGGCGCCGCGACCGTGATGTTCGGCATGGTCGCCCTCGCCGGCATCCAGACCCTCGGCAAGGTCGACCTCAAGGCGGAGAAGAACGCCCTGATCGTCGGCGTCTCCCTCGCCTTCGCCCTGCTCCCCGCCACCGTCCCGGTCTTCTTCACCCAGCACATGGACCCGGACCTGTCCTCGCTCCTCAACAGCGGCGTCACCCTCGGTGCCACGGCCGCCATCGTCCTCAACCTGCTCTTCAACGGCCTGGCCAAGGACGAGGAGCCCGCCCCGCTCGCCCCGGTCGGACTGCCCGTCCAGGCGGCGGCGACCCCGGCGGGCGCCGAGAAGGCCCCGGCCCCGGTGTCCGCCGAGAAGGCCCACACCACCGCCGAGAAGGCCCCGGTGTCCACCGAGAAGGCCCCGACCACCGGCGAGCGGGCCGACGGGGCGGGCACCCCCGCCGGCTGACCCTCCCAAGGGGTGCCGACCCCTCGCCCGGACCCCTCGCCCGGACCCCTCGCCCGGGCGAGGGGTCCGCGCCGTCCGCGCAGGCGTTCCCGTACGGGTCCCCGGGCGGGGGACAATGGGCGCATGAGCCTGTTCCGCGACGACGGCATCGTGCTGCGCACCCAGAAGCTGGGTGAGGCGGACCGCATCATCACGCTGCTCACCCGCGGCCACGGCCGGGTCCGGGCCGTCGCCCGCGGCGTACGGCGCACCAAGTCCAAGTTCGGCGCCCGGCTGGAACCTTTCTCCCACGCCGACGTCCAGTTCTTCGCCCGCGGCGCCGACCTCATCGGCCGCAGCCTGCCGCTGTGCACCCAGACCGAGATCATCGCCCCCTACGGCAACGGCATCGTCACCGACTACGCCCGCTACACCGCCGGCACCGCGATGCTGGAGACCGCCGAACGCTTCGCCGAGAACGAGGGCGAGCCGGCCGTACAGCAGTACCTGCTGCTCGTCGGAGCCCTGCGCACCCTCTCCCGCGGCGAACACGAACCGCACCTGATCCTCGACGCCTTCCTGCTGCGCTCCCTCGCCGTCAACGGCTACGCGCCCAGCTTCGACGACTGCGCCAAGTGCGGCATCCACGGCCCCAACCGGCACTTCTCCGTCGCCGCGGGCGGGGTGATATGCGGGGACTGCCGCGTCCCCGGCTCCGTCGTACCCTCGTCGGAGGCCATCGCATTGCTCAGCGCCCTGCTGACGGGCGACTGGCGTCACGCGGACGCCTGCGAGGCGCGTCACGTGCGGGAGGGCAGCGGGCTCGTCTCGGCCTATTTGCACTGGCATCTGGAGCGCGGGCTACGCTCCCTGCGATACGTCGAGAAATAGGAGCTGGGCACATGGCACGACGCGGGATTCTGGGACGCTCTCGCCGCGAGTACAAGGTTCCCGAGCCGCACCCGTCCGGTGCGCGCCCCCCGAAGATCCCCGGCGAGCTGGTCCCGAACCACGTGGCCATCGTCATGGACGGCAACGGCCGCTGGGCCAAGGACCGCGGGCTCCCGCGCACCGAGGGCCACAAGGTCGGCGAGGGCGTCGTGCTCGACGTGCTCAAGGGCTGCCTGGAGATGGGCGTCAAGAACCTGTCCCTGTACGCCTTCTCGACGGAGAACTGGAAGCGCTCGCCCGACGAGGTCCGCTTCCTGATGAACTTCAACCGCGACGTGATCCGCCGCCGCCGCGACGAGATGAACGAGCTCGGCATCCGCATCCGCTGGGTCGGTCGCATGCCGAAGATGTGGAAGTCGGTCGTCCAGGAGCTCCAGGTCGCCCAGGAGCAGACCGTCGACAACGACGCGATGACCTTGTACTTCTGCGTCAACTACGGCGGTCGAGCCGAGATCGCCGACGCCGCGCAGGCCATCGCCCGCGACGTCGCGTCCGGCCGGCTCGACCCGTCGAAGGTCAACGAGAAGACCTTCGCGAAGTACATGTACTACCCGGACATGCCGGACGTGGACCTCTTCCTGCGCCCGAGCGGCGAGCAGCGCACCTCGAACTACCTGCTCTGGCAGAGCGCGTACGCCGAGATGGTCTTCCAGGACGTGCTGTGGCCGGACTTCGACCGCCGCAACCTGTGGGCGGCGTGCCTGGAGTACGCCCAGCGCGACCGCCGCTTCGGCGGAGCCGTCCCGAACCAGGCCGAGGGTCCGACGGGCTGACCCCACCGGTACGCTCTGCCGCCATGAACATGACTGATCAGGCGGTGGGGCTGTACTACGGCACGGCGCGCTCCGACGTGCGCCAGGTCCAACGCTGGTGCCTGCGCGAGCGCCCCCAGGACCGGCGGGGGCTGCCGTCACGGCTGCTCTCGGTGCCGGTGCTCGTCGTGGCGTTGGTATGGATCACCAACGGGGGCAGCGTGCCCCATCCGGTCGTCGCCGTCGCGGCGGGTCTGTTCATGGGCCTGCTGTGGTGCCTGACCGACTTGGCACTGCGCTGCCGCCGCTGGTACGCCTGGGCCGCGGAGTACCCGGCGTACCACTGCGTGGTCTCGGAGTCGGGGATGTCCAACCAGCGTCCGGACGGGACGATGGTCGACCACCCGTGGACGCAGTACAGCGGCTGGGGCGAGACCCGACACCTGTTCGTGGTGGTCTTCACGACGGGGGACGTCGGCTGGCTGCCCAAGCGGGCGGCGGCGGGCCCGCGGGACATCGACCGGATCCGATCGATCTTCGACCGGAACCTGCCCCGGATCGGCCGGGCCGGCTAGCCCGGCCCTCCGACCGGGCGGCCGCGTCGGCTCAGCCGGCGGCGGCGCAGTCCGCGCAGGTGCCGAAGATCTCGACGGTGTGGGCCACGTTGACGTAGCCGTGTTCGGCGGCGATGGACTCGGCCCACTTCTCCACGGCCGGGCCCTCCACCTCCACGGCCTTGCCGCACTTGCGGCAGACCAGGTGGTGGTGGTGATCGCCGGTGGAGCAGCGCCGGTACACCGACTCGCCGTCGCTGGTCCGCAGGACGTCGACCTCGCCCGCGTCGGCGAGGGACTGGAGCGTGCGGTAGACGGTGGTCAGGCCCACGGAGTCACCGCGGTGCTTGAGCATGTCGTGCAGCTCCTGGGCGCTGCGGAACTCGTCCACCTCGTCCAGCGCCGCCGCGACGGCAGCCCGCTGCCGGGTGGACCGTCCTCGTACTGGCGCGGTATTCGTCTCGCCAGGCGCAGTCGCCACCGGTTCCTCCTCGTTTCGGCCTGCCGCCATTGTGCCAGGCGGCCGCCCGCCCTAGACCTTGACGTCGTCGCGCGTGCAGACCTCTTCCCCGGCCGCACGGGCCGCCTTCGCCCGACGCCTGGCCAGCGGCGCGGAAACCGCCGTCATGACGACGAAGACGGCGATGGCGAGCAGCACGATCGCCGCGCCGGAGGGGGCGTCGAGGTAGTACGTCGTGGTCACGCCGGTCAGCGAGACCACGACGCCGATGGCCATGGCCAGCGTCAGGGTCGCGGTGAACCCGCGGGTGACCCGCTGGGCGGCGGCGACGGGGATCACCATCATGGCGCTGACCAGCAGCAGGCCCACGATCCGCATCGCGACGGTGACGGTGAGCGCGGCCGTGACGGCCAGCAGGAGGTTCAGCGCCCGCACCGGCAGCCCGGTGACCCGCGCGAACTCCTCGTCCTGGCTGATCGCGAACAGCTGGCGGCGCAGTCCGACGGTGACGGCCAGCACGCAGACGGCGAGGACGGCCGCGGCGGTGACGTCCTCCGGCGCGACGGAGGTGATGCCACCGAAGAGGTAGCTGCTCAGGCTGGCGGTGGACCCGCCGGCCACGTTGATGATCATGACGCCGCCGGCCAGGCCGCCGTAGAAGAGCATCGCGAGCGCGATGTCGCCGCTGGTCTTCCCGCGGGAGCGGATCAGCTCCATGCCGACCGCGCCGACGACGGCGACGATGCCGGCCATCCACACCGGGTTCGTGTTGAGCAGGAAGCCGAGCGCGACGCCGGTCATCGCCACGTGCCCGATGCCGTCGCCCATGACGGCCTGCCGCCGCTGGACGAGGTACGTGCCGATCGCGGGCGCGGTCAGGCCCACCAGGACGGCCGCGAGCAGCGCCCGCTGCATGAAGGCGTAGTTCAGGAGGTCCATCAGCTCAGCAGTCCCGTCCGCAGGGGCTCGGCGTCGTGCGCCGCGTGGGGGTGTACGTGGTCGTGGCCGGGCAGGGCGTGCTGACCGACGGCCTCCGGCGGCGGGCCGTCGTGGACGACGCAGCCGTCGCGCAGCACGACGGCCCGGCCGATCAGCGGCTCCAGCGGACCCAGTTCGTGCAGGACCAGCAGGACGGTGGTGCCGGCGGAGACCTGCTCGCGCAGCGCGTTCGCGAGGACCTCCTGGTTGGCGAGGTCGACGCCCGCCATCGGCTCGTCCATGATCAGCAGCTCGGGCTCGACGGCGAGGGCCCGGGCGATGAGCACGCGCTGGTGCTGGCCGCCGGAGAGGGCGTTCACCGAGGCGTCGGCGTACGGCTCCATGTCGACGAGGGCCAGGGCGCGGGTCACGGCGTCCTTGTCGGCCCGGCGCAGCATTCCGAAGCGGGAGCGGGCCAGCCGGCCGGAGGAGACGACCTCGCGGACGGTGGCCGGGACGCCGCTGGCGGCGGTGGTGCGCTGCGGGACGTAGCCGATCCGCGACCACTGCCGAAAGCGCGGGAACTCGGTGCCGAAGAGGGACAGCGTGCCGTCGCTCAGCGGGACCTGACCGACCACGGCGCGCACGGCCGTGGACTTGCCGGAGCCGTTGGCGCCGAGGAGCGCGACGACCTCGCCGCGGTGGACGGTGAGGTCGACGCCGCGCAGTACGGGGCGCGAGCCGAGCGAGGCCGTGGCCCCGCGCAGGGATATGACGGGCTGGTCGTCCGCCGTGCGGGGCGTGGACTGCATGGCTCGCACCTCCGTGACTGCTGGTGTCATTACTTGGCTCCGAGTGCCTTCTGGAGGTTCTTCAGGTTGGACCGCATGACCTCGAAGTAGTCAGCGCCCTGGGACTTGTCGGTGATTCCCTCCAGCGGGTCCAGGACATCGGTGGTCAGCCCGGTGTCCTTGGCGAGGGTCTTGGCCGTCTTGTCGCTGGCCAGCGCCTCGAAGAACACCGTCGTGACGTTGTCCTTCTTGGCCAGGGCCTGGAGGTCCTTCATGCGGGCCGGGCTGGGCTCGGCCTCGGGGTCGACGCCGGAGATGCCCTCCTGGTCGAGCCCGTAGCGCTCGGCGAGGTATCCGAAGGCGGAGTGGGTGGTGATGAACGTCTTGGTGGCCGTGTTCTTCAGGCCGTCCTCGAACTCCGTGTCCAGGGCCTGCAGTTTGGCGACGAGCTCGGAGGTGCTCTTGCGGTAGTCCGCGGCGTGGGCGGGGTCGGCCTTCTCCAGGGCGGCGCCGAAACCGGTCGCGATCTCCGCGTACTTGGTGGGGTCGAGCCAGACGTGCGGGTCCTCGCCGGCCTCGCCGTGGTCGTGGCCGTCGCCCTCGGAGTGGCCGCCGGCGTGCTCGTCGCCGTCGGTGTGCTGGTGGCCCTGCTCGCCGTGGCCCGGCTTGTCGTGCGCCTCCAGCTTGGTGAGGGCGGTGGCGTCGACGGCGTGCTCCAGGCCGGAGTGGGCGACGGCCTGTCCGACGGCCTTGTCGACGGCGGGCTGGAGGGTCCGCAGGTAGAGGACCACGTCGGCCTCGGCCAGCTGCGCGGTCTGCTTCGGCGTGATCTCCAGGTCGTGCGGTTCGACGCCCGGCTTGGTCAGGGTCTCGACCTTCACGTGGTCCCGGCCGATCTCCTCGGCTATGAACTGCATCGGGTAGAACGACGCCAGCACGCTGACCTTGCCGTCCTTGTTCCCGGCCGCGTCGGCGGCTCCGGAGCACGCGGTGAGGGCCGTGGCCGCGAGGGCGACGGCACCGGCGAGGGCGGCGCTGGGTATGAGGCGTCGTACGTTCATGACATCCATTTTCATCAAAGATGGAAACGATTGTCAAAAACCCAGGTGGGGAGCCCGGGCGGTGGGCGTGGAAGGGGATCCCGATTTGAAGAGGGGGGTGTGGGCGCCGGTAACCTAAGGCCTTCGCCGTTCGTCCTCGTAATGAAGAGAGCACCGTGGCCGCCGACAAGATCGAAACCATCGTCAGCCTGAGCAAGCGCCGTGGCTTCGTTTTCCCGTGCAGTGAGATCTACGGCGGCTCCAAGGCCGCCTGGGACTACGGCCCGCTCGGTGTCGAGCTCAAGGAGAACATCAAGCGTCAGTGGTGGAAGGCCATGGTCACCGGACGTGAGGACATCGTCGGTATCGACTCCTCCGTGATCCTGGCCCCCGAGGTCTGGGTGGCCTCGGGTCACGTGGGCACCTTCTCGGACCCGCTGACCGAGTGCACCTCCTGTCACAAGCGTCACCGCGCGGACCACCTTGAAGAGGCGTACGAGGCCAAGCACGGCCGCGTGCCCGCCAATGGTCTTGCCGACATCAACTGCCCCAACTGCGGTGTGAAGGGCCAGTTCACCGAGCCGAAGCAGTTCTCCGGCATGCTGGAGACCCACCTCGGCCCGACCCAGGACACCGGTTCCAAGGCGTACCTGCGGCCCGAGACCGCCCAGGGCATCTTCACCAACTTCGCCCAGGTGCAGACCACTTCGCGCAAGAAGCCCCCGTTCGGCATCGCGCAGATGGGCAAGTCCTTCCGCAACGAGATCACGCCCGGCAACTTCATCTTCCGCACGCGCGAGTTCGAGCAGATGGAGATGGAGTTCTTCGTCAAGCCGGGCGAGGACGAGCAGTGGCAGGAGTACTGGATGCAGGAGCGGTGGAACTGGTACCGCGACCTCGGCATCCGCGAGGAGAACATCCGCTGGTACGACCACCCGAAGGAGAAGCTGTCCCACTACTCGAAGCGCACCGCTGACATCGAGTACCGCTTCAACTTCGGTGGCAACGAGTTCTCCGAGCTCGAAGGCGTGGCCAACCGCACCGACTTCGACCTGAAGGCCCACTCCGCCGCCTCCGGCCAGGACCTCGTGTACTTCGACCAGGAGTCGAAGGAGAAGTACACCCCGTACGTCATCGAGCCGGCGGCCGGTGTGAACCGCGCGATGCTCGCCTTCATGCTCGACGCCTTCAACGAGGACGAGGCCCCGAACGCCAAGGGCGTCATGGAGAAGCGCACCGTGATGCGCTTCGACCCGCGCCTGGCCCCGGTCAAGGTCGCCGTCCTGCCGCTGTCCCGCAACGCGCAGCTGACGCCGAAGGCCAAGGGCCTCGCCGCCGACCTGCGCAAGTTCTGGAACATCGAGTTCGACGACGCGGGCGCGATCGGCCGCCGCTACCGCCGCCAGGACGAGATCGGTACGCCGTTCTGCGTCACCGTCGACTTCGACACCCTGGACGACAACGCGGTGACCGTGCGCGAGCGCGACACCATGAAGCAGGAGCGCGTCTCCCTGGACCAGATCCAGAGCTACCTCGGCAGCCGTCTGCTCGGCTGCTAGAGCACCCCGGGCCCTCTTCGAAGTGGCCTGAAAACGACCGGTGGGCCGCGGGGCCGAGCGCGCCACCCCCCCCCCAGCGTGAGC
>NZ_JBEZKS010000022.1:0-97142 GCF_040651775.1 Streptomyces sp. NPDC048383 | reverse complement strand
TCGCGCACCGGGCCACCGTCGTTCCTCCCCGCGTCCTACGCGGACCCCCCGCCGCGCCCGGCCTCTGCCGGCTCGCTCCGGGCCTCGGGCGCGGCTCGGGGAGCGCCCGCGGGCGCGGCTTCGGCCTCGGCCTCGGCCCGCGCCTTGGCCTCGGCCTCGCGACGCTCACCCTCGGCCTGGGAGCGCTTGCCGTAGAGAGCGGTCCAGACACCGAGGGCGGCCAGCACGCCGTAGACCATGATCGGGCTGACGACCACCATGGTCTTGGTGTTCACGCTGTACGAGAGGACGACGCGCACCAGCGCCTCGATCACGTACGCCACGCCCCAGACCAGGGTCATGCGGCGCATCGTGGTGCGGAAGCCCTCGTACTGCCACAGGCCGTTCCACCAGGCGGTGCTCCTGGCGGTGCCGTCGGTGGCGAACTTGCGGCCGAAGTAGAACATCAGCGGGCGCTTGGCCAGCAGCGTGGCCAGGCAGAGCACGCCGAACAGCCCCGTCACGACGGAGTCCTTGACGAGCAGGGTCCGGGCCGAATGGTCTCCGACGAGGCCCACCACGGCGGTGATGACCAGGAACACCATGGTGACCACGGCGAACTCGTCGACCTTGCGGCGCCAGATCACGTGGATCACGGTGTCGAGGACGGGCCACGCACCGCTCAGCAGGAGGGCCGGGAACTCCTCCCAGCCCCGGCTGCCGGTCAGGAAGTTGTAGGTGAGGATCGGCGCGACCACGTTGAGCGCGATGGTCAGGAGCCAGCCGAGTGCGGTGGCGACGCCCGATCGGGCGGGTGCGTCGGGTCGAGCGACCTGGGTGGACATGCTTCCCCCTGGGGTGCCTTGTGCGTGCGGTACAGGGGACCGTAGGCAGCAAGATGGCATGGGCAAGCCATCGAGTGCCCAAAAAGATCGTCAAGACACCCGGACCATCGAATTCCGGACATCGCGGCGAACGGCCCGGGGGCGACGCGGTGACGCGGTGACGCGGACACAGGGGTGCACGGGGGAGCGGGGCGACCGCGGCCACAGGGGTGCGCGGGAGTGGGTAGGGGATCGGAAGGCGCGGAACCCGTGTCCGCGACCCGGGGCGGGAGTCGGGTGCCGCAACCCGCGGCCGGAACCCCGGCCGGGAGCCCGCAGCCCGGAACCCCGGCCGGGAGCCCGCAGCCCGGAACCCCGGCCGGGAGCCCGCAGCCCGGAAACAGCACACCGCAGCAGCACGCAGCCCCGGCCCGGATTCAGGCGCGCAGGCCCCGGATCACGAGGGCGGTGACCGCCTCGAACTCCGTGAGGATCGACGGCGAGAGCCAGTCCGCCGCGTACTGCGGGTCGTGGAACCGCCCGGTGGCGTGGAAGACCGCGCGGGCGGCGCCCTGGACATCGGGTGCGGACAGGGTCCCGGCTTCGACGCCCTCGGCGATGATCGCGGCCAGCTGGTCGATCAGCTCGGTGAGGTGGGCGTCGACCGTGCCGCTGTTCTCGGCGAGCAGCACCGTGTAGGTGGCGAACAGTTCAGGGTCGTCACCGGCCTTGTGGCGTTTGGCCTCGAAGAGGGCCTCCAGCCACGCTTCCAGCTTGGACGGGGCGGGCTCGGCCGGAGCCGAGGCGATCTTCTCCAGCATCACCACGCTCTTGGCCAGCCACCGGTCGGTGACCGCCTCGCGCAGCGCCGCCTTCGAGGGGAAGTGCCGGTACACGCTGCCGTGGCTGACACCCAGGGCGCGCGCCACGTCCACCACGGTCGCCTTGGTCGGGCCGAAGCGACGCAGCACCTCCTCGGTGGTTTCGAGGATGCGCTCGGGGGTCAGGGGCTCGGCAGCAGCGGGGGGCATGAGTACGACCGTACAGCCGCGTCAGTGCTCGCTGTCGAGGTGGGCCATCTGCGCCGCCGGGTAGCGGTCGCCGGCCGCCGCTCCGGCCGGTACGGCCTCCTCGACGGCCGCCAGGTCCGCCGCGGTCAGCTCCACCCGCATGGCACCGAGTGCCTCGGCGAGCCGGTCCCGGCGCCGTGCGCCCACCAGCGGCACGATGTCCTCGCCGCGCGCGAGCACCCAGGCGATGGCTATCCGGGCGACGCTCACGTCCTTCTCCTCGGCGACCTTGCGCAGCGCTTCGACCAGGGCGAGGTTGCGGTCGAGGTTGTCGCCCTGGAAGCGGGGGCTCATGCCCCGGAAGTCGCCGGGGGCCAGTTCCCGCTCCCGCGAGAAGTGCCCGCTGATCAGGCCGCGGGACAGCACCCCGTACGCCGTGACGCCGATGCCGAGCTCGCGGGCGGTCGGCAGGATCTCCGTCTCGATGTTCCGCGAGATCAGGGAGTACTCGATCTGGAGGTCCGATATGGGGGCGACGGCCGCGGCCCGGCGCAAGGTGTCCGCGCCGACCTCGGACAGGCCGATGTGCCGGACGTGTCCGGCCTGGACGGCCTCGGCGATGGCCCCGACCGTCTCCTCGATCGGTACGTCCGGGTCCACGCGGGCGATCCGGTAGACGTCGATGTGGTCCCGGCCGAGCCGCTGGAGCGAGTAGGCCAGGAAGTTGCGGACGGCGTCCGGCCGGCCGTCGTACCCGGCGAAACCGCCTTCGACCGTCCGCAGGGCGCCGAACTTCACGCTGGTCAGGGCCCGCTCGCGGGCCGCCGCCGGAGCGGTGCGCAGGGCCTCGGCGATCAGCAGTTCGTTGTGGCCCATCCCGTAGAAGTCGCCGGTGTCCAGGAGGGCGTTCGTGCCCTCGGGGACGGCGTCGAGGAAGGCGTGGAGGGTGGCGATGGACTCGCCGCGGTCGGCCTCGCCGTACAGGGCGGACATGCCCATGCAGCCCAGACCAAGCGGGAAGACGGTCGGACCGGTCGCGCCGAGCGTGCGGGGGCCGTGGGAGGTGCTCGGGGTGTTCTGGTTCGTGGTCATGGAACGAGAATGACATGACGAGTGACAGATTTCAATATCTGTCACTCGTCAGTGCGACGGGGCGTCCGCGCCGCAGCGGGAAGGGGAGTGCGGGAGCTACCGCGGCGCCCCGACCGGGGCCGAGCCCTGCCCGGGCGGACCCGGTTCCAGGGCCGCCGCGGTGCGCAGGGCCGTCCCGCGGGCCCAGCGGCCGTTGGTGGCGGCGCCGACCAGCAGGACGAGCAGTCCGCAGACGGTGATGATCCAGTAGGCGGGCTTCGCCGCCGCGGTGAACTCGCCGCCACCCGCCGTCCCGGCGGCCAGCACGGCGCCGATCACGGCGACCCCCAGCGTCCCGCCGGTCTGCCGGCTGGTGGCGGCCACGGCGGCCGCCACCCCGGCCTGGGCGCGCGGCATCCCGGACACGGCCGTATTGGTGATCGGGGCGTTGACCATGCCGAAGCCGAGGCCGAAGAGCATGAACCCGACGAACATCAGGGGCGTGGAGGTCTCCGCCGAGAAGGCCGCGAACAGCAGCCCGCTCGACCCCATCGCCCCGCCCGCGATCAGCAGCGGCAGCCGGGGCCCCCGACTGCCGGTCAGCCGCCCCGACAGGGGTGCGAACAGCAGGGTCAGCCCGGCCATCGGCACCATGTACAGCCCGGCGTGCAGGGCGCTGAGCCCCCGTACGTCCTGGAGGTACAGGGTGTTCAGGAAGAGGAACCCGGACAGCGCGGCGAAGGCGCTGACGGCGCACACCGTCGCCCCGCTGAACGGGGCGCTGCGGAAGAACCGCAGGTCGATCAGGGGTTCCTCGCGCCGGGGCTCGTACAGCAGCAGCCCCACCAACGAGGCGACGGCGATCACGGCGCAGCTCAGGATCAGCGGGGAGCCGATACCGGCGGCCGGGGCCTCGATGATCCCGTACGTCAAGGAGCCCAGCAGCCCCATGATCAGCAGCTGCCCCACCGGGTCGGGCCGGCGCGCGTGCGCGGCCCGGGAGTCGGGGACGTGCCGCAGGGTCAGCCAGAGGGCCACCAGCCCGATCGGCAGGTTCACCCAGAAGATGGACCGCCACCCGACGGTGTCCACCAGGACGCCGCCGATCACGGGACCCGCCGCCATGGAGAGACCGGCCACCGCCCCCCAGATGCCGATGGCCCGGGCCCGTTCGGCCGGATCGGTGAAGGTGTTGGTGATGATCGAGATGGCGACGGGGTTGAGCATCGCCGCGCCCACGGCCTGCACCATGCGGAAGGTGATGAGCCAGCCCAGCCCGGGGGCGAGCGAGCACAGCAGGGAGCCCAGGGTGAAGAGGATCAGACCGGTGACGAACACCTTGCGCCGGCCGATCCGGTCGGCGGTGGAGCCCGCGAGCATCAGCAGCGAGGCCATGACCAGGGTGTAGGCGTCGATGGTCCACTGCATGCCCGCGACCGAGGCACCCAGGTCCTCGCGCATCGAGGGGAGCGCCACGTTCAGGACGGTGTTGTCGAGGCTGACGATGAGCAGGCTGATGCAGCAGATCGCCAGGATGAGCGTGCGTTGCCGGTGACTCGGCTCGATCATGGGGCCGATCGTACGTCCGCACCCGCGCCCCGGCATGCGGGACAATGGGCGGATGACCACGCTTCCCCCGCCCCTCGCGATCGGCCCGCACACCGTGCAGCCCCCGGTGGTGCTCGCGCCGATGGCCGGGATCACCAATGCCCCCTTCCGCACGCTCTGCCGCGAGTTCTCCGGCGGCAAGGGGCTGTTCGTGAGCGAGATGATCACGACCCGCGCCCTGGTCGAGCGCAACGACAAGACCATGCAGCTGATCCACTTCGACGAGACCGAGAAGCCCCGCTCGATCCAGCTGTACGGCGTGGACCCGGCGACCGTCGGCAAGGCCGTCCGGATGATCGTCGACGAGGACCGCGCGGACCACATCGACCTGAACTTCGGCTGCCCCGTCCCCAAGGTCACCCGCAAGGGCGGCGGCTCGGCCCTCCCGTACAAGCGGAACCTGCTGCGCGCGATCCTGCGCGAGGCCGTCGCGGGCGCCGGCGACCTGCCGGTCACCATGAAGATGCGCAAGGGCATCAACGACGAGCACCTCACCTACCTCGACGCGGGCCGGATCGCCGTCGAGGAGGGCGTCACCGCCATAGCCCTGCACGGGCGGACGACCGCCCAGCACTACGGCGGCACCGCCGACTGGGAGGCCATCGCGCGCCTCAAGGAGCACGTGCCGGAGATCCCGGTCCTCGGCAACGGCGACATCTGGTGCGCCGAGGACGCGCTGCGCATGGTCCGCGAGACCGGCTGCGACGGCGTCGTGGTCGGGCGCGGTTGCCTGGGCCGGCCGTGGCTGTTCAACGACCTGGTCGCGGCCTTCGAGGGCCGCCCCGAGGACTTCCACAAGCCGAACCTGCGCGAGGTCGCGGCCACCATGCTCCGGCATGCCGAACTGCTGGGGGAGTGGATCGGTGACGAGGCGCGCGGGGTGATCGACTTCCGTAAGCACGTGGCCTGGTACCTGAAGGGCTTCGCCGTCGGATCCGAGATGCGCCAGAAGCTGGCGGTCACGTCCTCCCTGGCCGAACTAGACGCTCATCTGAGCGAGCTGGATTTGGATCAGTCGTGGCCCGAGAGCGCGGACGGCCCGCGGGGCCGGACGTCCGGAAACAACCGAGTTGTCCTGCCTGAGGGCTGGTTGAAGGATCCCTATGACTGCGCGGGTGTGAGCGAGGACGCGGAGCTGGACACTTCCGGAGGCTGACAAATCGCCCTCCGTGGCGCGTGATATACGCCACGCAGGGGCGAGGTTTTGCTCAGATGAGCAGAAAGGTCACGGGTAAGACTTTCAAAGGGTGGCACTGGGTGCCACCCTTTGAGTGTTCAAGACTTGAACGCAAATGTATCGATGATCGCTCATCCGAGCGTCAGTGGGCCTTTATGGGCCCCTTCGTCTTCGGGAGGTGAACGCTGTTCGTGCCTTCCGATTACCCGTGAGTTACTTTCGATCTGCTGGCGCACGGGTGGTTACAGCCGTATGACGACCAAGTGGACGTACCCATAAGCCTTCGATCTGGGTATGTTCCTGGCCGTCAGGGCAGCCACCCGAGTCCTCGAGGAGTCGAGACCCGTGTCGGAAAACAAAGATCAGAAGTTCGTCTACGACTTCACCGAGGGAAACCGGGACCTCAAGGACCTTCTCGGCGGCAAGGGAGCCAACCTCGCCGAGATGACCAACCTGGGTCTCCCCGTCCCTCCCGGCTTCACCATCACCACCGAGGCCTGCAAGGTCTACCTCGAAAGCGGCGAGGCCCCGGCCGAGCTGCGCGACGAGGTCAGCGCACACCTTGCCGCCCTTGAGGCGCGGATGGGCAAGAAGCTCGGCCAGTCGGACGACCCGCTGCTGGTCTCCGTGCGTTCCGGCGCCAAGTTCTCGATGCCCGGCATGATGGACACGGTCCTCAACATCGGCCTCTCCGACGAGTCCGTCGTCGGTCTCGCCGCGCAGTCCGGTGACGAGCGCTTCGCGTGGGACTCCTACCGCCGCCTCATCCAGATGTTCGGCAAGACCGTCCTGGGCGTCGAGGGCGAGCTGTTCGAGGACGCCCTCGAAGAGGCCAAGGCCGCCAAGAAGGTCACCGTCGACACCGACCTCGACGCCGCCGACCTCAAGAAGCTGGTCAAGCACTTCAAGAAGATCGTCGCGAAGGAGGCCGGCCGCGAGTTCCCGCAGGAGGCCCGCGCGCAGATGGACCTCGCCGTCGAGGCCGTCTTCAACTCCTGGAACACCGACCGCGCCAAGCTCTACCGCCGCCAGGAGCGCATCCCGGGCGACCTGGGCACCGCCGTCAACATCTGCTCCATGGTGTTCGGCAACCTGGGCCCCGACTCCGGCACCGGCGTCGCCTTCACCCGCGACCCCGCCAGCGGCCACCAGGGCGTCTACGGCGACTACCTGCAGAACGCCCAGGGCGAGGACGTCGTCGCGGGCATCCGCAACACCGTGCCGCTCGCGGACCTGGAGTCGATCGACAAGGTCTCGTACGACCAGCTCATGACGATCATGGAGACGCTGGAGACGCACTACAAGGACCTGTGCGACATCGAGTTCACCATCGAGCGCGGTCAGCTGTGGATGCTCCAGACCCGGGTCGGCAAGCGCACCGCCGGCGCCGCCTTCCGCATCGCCACGCAGCTCGTGGACCAGGGCCTGATCGACGAGGCCGAGGCCCTCCAGCGCGTCAACGGCCACCAGCTCGCGCAGCTGATGTTCCCGCGCTTCGACGACACCGCCTCGACCACCCTGCTGGGCCGCGGCATCGCCGCCTCCCCGGGCGCGGCGGTCGGCAAGGCCGTCTTCGACTCGTACACGGCCGTCAAGTGGTCGCGCTCCGGCGAGAAGGTCATCCTGATCCGCCGCGAGACCAACCCCGACGACCTGGACGGCATGATCGCCTCCCAGGGCATCCTGACCTCGCGCGGCGGCAAGACCTCGCACGCGGCCGTCGTCGCCCGCGGCATGGGCAAGACCTGCGTATGCGGCGCCGAGGAACTCGACGTCGACACCAAGCGCCGCCGCATGACGGTCGGCGAGACCGTCATCGAAGAGGGCGACGTCGTCTCCATCGACGGCTCCACCGGCAAGGTCTACCTCGGTGAGGTACCCGTCGTACCGTCCCCGGTCGTCGAGTACTTCGAGGGCCGCATGCACGCCGGCGCAGACGACGCCGACGAACTCGTCGCCGCCGTGCACCGGATCATGGCGTACGCGGACCGCGTCCGGCGTCTGCGGGTGCGCGCCAACGCCGACAACGCCGAGGACGCGCTGCGCGCCCGTCGCTTCGGCGCCCAGGGCATCGGCCTGTGCCGCACGGAGCACATGTTCCTCGGCGAGCGCCGCGAACTGGTGGAGCGACTGATCCTCGCGGACACCGACGGGGAGCGCGAAGAGGCGCTCGGCGCCCTGCTGCCGCTGCAGAAGAAGGACTTCGTCGAGCTGTTCGAGGCGATGGACGGACTGCCCGTCACCGTGCGCCTGCTGGACCCGCCGCTGCACGAGTTCCTGCCCGACATCACCGAGCTGTCGGTCCGCGTCGCCCTCGCCGAGTCCCGCAAGGACGCCAACGAGAACGACCTGCGCCTGCTCCAGGCCGTGCACAAGCTGCACGAGCAGAACCCGATGCTGGGTCTGCGCGGCGTCCGTCTGGGCCTGGTCATCCCGGGTCTGTTCAAGATGCAGGTCCGGGCGATCGCCGAGGCCGCGGCCGAGCGCAAGAACGCCAAGGGCGACCCGCGCGCCGAGATCATGGTTCCGCTCGTCGGCACCGTCCAGGAGCTGGAGATCGTCCGCGACGAGGCCGACCAGGTCATCGCCGAGGTCGAGGCCGCCACCGGCACCAACCTCAAGCTGAGCATCGGCACGATGATCGAGCTGCCGCGCGCCGCGCTGACCGCCGGCCAGATCGCCGAAGCCGCGCAGTTCTTCTCCTTCGGCACGAACGACCTGACCCAGACGGTGTGGGGCTTCTCCCGCGACGACGTCGAGGCCAGCTTCTTCACCGCGTACCTG
The DNA here is from genome assembly GCF_040651775.1 of Streptomyces sp. NPDC048383. Lineage (NCBI taxonomy): Bacteria > Bacillati > Actinomycetota > Actinomycetes > Kitasatosporales > Streptomycetaceae > Streptomyces > Streptomyces sp. NPDC048383. Next base: position 88,689 of record NZ_JBEZKS010000022.1, on the reverse strand, counting down.
GAGAAGGGCATCTTCGGGGTCTCGCCCTTCGAGACCATCGACAAGGACGGCGTCGGCGCCCTCGTGCGCAGCGCGGTCCAGGCCGGTCGGGCCACCCGCCCCGACCTCAAGCTCGGCATCTGCGGCGAGCACGGTGGCGACCCCGAGTCGGTGCACTTCTTCCACGAGGTCGGCCTCGACTACGTCTCCTGCTCGCCCTTCCGGATCCCGGTGGCGCGCCTGGAGGCGGGCCGCGCGGCCGCCGAGTCGAAGGGCTCCGACAGCCGCTGACCGGAGAGCGTCACCGGCTCCTCGACCACGCCCGCCCCGGGTTCCCTGACTGCCCGGGGCGGGCGTCCACGTCTTTTCGAAGGTCCCGTTCCGCAAAGCATTCAACAAAGTTTTACGGCGTCAGGCGGTGGACGGATCCCCACCCGTCCACCGCCTGACGCCTATCCGCCAGGCACGTCGGCGCTTCCCTGTGCGACCGACCGCCAGGCCCCGCAAAGCCCCCCACGGCCTTCACGGAGCGTTTCGGTCGCACCGGAGTGTGCCCGGCGGACTACAGGATTTCGCTTGTGACGCCCCTGCCGAAAGGGGTTTCAACTGTGGCCGAAAGGGCGTGGTGACCACGTGTGACGGCATGCATACTCATGGGGCGGGGGGATTGCGGTTGCACAGCTGGGGGTTCGGTGCTTCGTATCCATTTCACTGGAGTGGACCTGGCACGCGTAAGGATGGCAGGGCGTCCCGATGCGTTGTGGGAAACGATTCTTAGTTTTCACCGCTTAAGAGACCGGCGCGACGCCCGGCTGTTCGGCGAATGGCGTACGGAAACCCGGAGCCGGTTGAATAGTGAAACAAGGCTGCTCGGTGCCTTGATACCGGCGCGCGGCTATTTCCCGGATTTCCTGACCCCCACCGAGGGGCAGTACGGCTGGGACGTCGCCCTCGACGCGCTGCGCGGGCTGCGTCCCGAACGGCTGCGGCGCGAGCTGTCGCTCGTCGGCGCGGGCGCCGGAACGGGCTTCGGTGCTGCCTTCGGAACTCCGACGCCCAACCGGCTGCGGGAGTTCATGGACGGCGGCACCAAACACATGCCCCGGCTGCTGGGCGAACTGCGCGGGTACCACCGGGCGGCCGTGGAGCCGTACTGGACGCACATACAGGCGCAGATAGAGGCCGAACGGGCCGCGCGCGGCCGGGCCCTGCTCGACGGCGGCGCGGACGAACTGCTCGCCTCGCTGCCGCCGATGCTGCGCTGGCGGGCGCCCGTCCTGGAATGCGAGTACCCCGTGGACCGGGACGTACGGCTGCGGGGGCGCGGGCTGCTGCTCCAGCCGTCGTTCTTCTGCCGGCGCACCGCGGTGACCCTGCACGATCCGGAGCTGCCGCCGGTGCTGGTCTACCCGGCCGCCGCGCAGCTGGCCTCCGCGTCGGCCGGCGGCGAGTCCGGGCGGCCGGAGGAGCTGCGCCAGCGCACCCTGGGCAAGCTGGTCGGGCACACCCGCTCGGTGGTCCTGCGGGCCATCGGGGACGGGGCCACCACCAGCGAGCTCGCCCGCCGGGCGGGGGTCTCCCTGGCCTCGGCGAGCCAACACGCCTGCGTGATGCGCGAGGCGGGCCTGGTCACCACCCTGCGCCACGGCAACGCCGTCCTGCACACGGTGACGCCGCTCGGCGCGGCCCTGCTCAAGGGCGGCGCCGTCGTCTCGTGAGGGCCCGCGGGCGCTCCCGTACGCCTCCGAGCGGCCCCGGGGTCGCCGGGGCCGCGCGGAGGGCGTCAGGGGCGTCAGGTGCGGAACGGGCCGGTCACCTCGTAGGTGATGCCGCCGGAGGAGCTGCCCGTCGTGCCGCGCTGGCTGCTGAAGTACAGCCGGTTGCCGGCGGGGGAGAACGCCGGTCCGGTGATCTCCGAGGAGGACTGGCCGGTGACGCGCAGGAACGGGGCCACCACGTCGTCGGGGGTGATCACGCAGATCTCCAGGTTGCTGCCGTCCTCGGCGACGTACAGGTCCCCGTACGAGGACCCGGTCACGTTGTCGACGCCGGTCAGCGGGGCCGCGCCGCCGGGGACCAGGGAGTCGTCGTAGGCCAGCTCGTAGGTGCTGGTGGCGAGGTTGAGCTGCCAGACGCGGTTGTCCCCCTTCGTGGTGAACCAGACGGTGTCGTTGGCGTAGTGGCAGCCCTCGCCGCCGTTGAACTTCTTCGACCCCGAGACCTGGCTGCGGGTGACCGTCGGCGAGCCGTCCGGGTCGGGCACGTTGGCCCAGGTGAAGGAGCCCGAGGAGGCCGTGCCGGCCTTGAGGACCTGGAGGGTGCCGGAGGACAGGTTGCCCCAGGTGGTGGGGATGAAGCGGTAGAAGCAGCCGCTCGTCTCGTCCTCGGTCAGGTAGATCACCTTGCGCACCGGGTCCGCCGCCGCGGCCTCGTGCTTGAAGCGGCCCATCGCGGGGCGCTGCACCGACGCGTTGACGCCGTACGGGTCGGCCTCGTAGACGAAGCCGCGGTCGACCTCCTCGCACGAGAGCCAGGTGTTCCAGGGGGTCTTGCCGCCCGCACAGTTCTGCCGGGTGTTGGAGAGGATCCGGTAGGCGCCGGTGACGGTGCCGGACGAGTTGAAGCGGACCGCGCTCGCGCCGCCGGAGGGGTTGATCTCCGAGTTGGAGACGTAGATCCAACCGGAGCCGTCGGGGTAGCAGGCGCCGCCGTCGGGGGCGCTGTGCCAGGTGTACGAGGTGCCGGGGACGGTCTGGCCGGAGCGGGCGATGACCCGGCTGGTGAACCCGGCGGGCAGCATGATGCCGTTCGCGTCGGCCGCGCCGAGGCCCCCGTAGGGGCCGGCGCCGGGCTGGGCGGGGGCCGCGTAGGCGGCTCCCCGCATCAACGTGCCCCCGAAGGCGGCGGCGGACGAGCCGATGACAGCACCGCGCAGGAAGGTACGACGTTCCACGGTCACTCCTGTGGGAGGGAAGGCCCCGCGTCCGGTCGGGCGCGAGGTCGCATGCGTCGAGGAACCTAGAGGCGTCGAGTTGACGTGACGTCAATTCCTCATGACGCACGAGCGACCGGCTCGGGGTCAATCCTTCGGCGGCGACTTCCGTACACCCGGGCGTTGCCCGGAGGACGCGTGGACGGCCGACGGGGGCCCGGGTGGTGCCCCTGGGGCGCCGCGCGCGGGGCGGCGGGGCGGCGCCCGGCACCCGACCCGAGCATGACCTGGTCCGCCGCGCTGACCTGCGATTTCCTCGTGCTGGCCGGGTTGTCGAAAAAACTTTGCCGGACAGCGATGAGTTTCAGCGGCGGCCCCCGTCTACCCCTCGAACAGCACGGAACGGCGCAGCGCCGCACACGAGAGAAGAGGGACCGAGATGTCCGCCACCATGATCTTCGTCAATCTGCCGGTCAAGGACCTGGACGCCGCCAAGGGCTTCTGGAGCAAGCTCGGGTACTCCTTCAACGCCCAGTTCTCCGACGAGAACTGCACCTCCGTGGTGATCAGCGACACGATCGTCGCCATGCTGCTGACCGAGGCCCGCTACAAGGACTTCACCCACAAGGAGATCGCCGACGCCACCCGTACCTCCGAGGTGCTGCTGTGTCTGAGCGCCGAGAGCCGCGCCGCGGTCGACGAGCTCGTCGACGCCGCCGTGGCGGCCGGTGGCACCGAGCCCCGGCCGGCCCAGGACCACGGCTTCATGTACGGGCGGGCCTTCGACGACCTGGACGGCCACACCTGGGAGATCATGTGGATGGACCCGGCCGCCGTCCAGGGCTGACCCCCGACCGCCGGGGACGGGGGCTCACGAGGTAGCGGCGGTCCGCACCGGGTAGGTCCGGACCGTCACCCCCTCGTCGTCCAGGCAGCGCCCCGACTCCAGGTCGAAGCGCTGCTTGAGCAGCGGCGAGGCCACGAAGGGCCGGCCCGCCGCGCGACCGACCAGCCCGCGCGAGAGCACGTGCGCGCCGGTGAAGGGGTCCTGGTTGCCGATGGCGTACGGCCGCCCCGAGCGGTCCAGGAACACCGCGGCCTGGCTCCCGTCGGGGAGCAGCGCGGCGACCCCCCGGCCGGGAACGAGCGAGGACAGCTCGCACACCGTCAACCAGCCTTCGGCAACCCGTAGTTCCACGGTCATCGGACGGCTCCTCCTATGGTCAGCACGGCCAGGTCGGGCTTGACCTGGTCGCGTTCGGCGACGAACCTCACGGTCGGGTCCGGAGCCCCGGGCGCGTTGACGAACGACACGAACCGGCCCAGCCGCTCCGGGTCCTGAAGGGTCTCGGCCCATTCGTCCCGGTAGTGCGCCACGTGCTCGGCCATCAGCGACTCCAGTTCGGCGCACAGGCCGAGCGAGTCGTGCACGATCACGTCCCGCAGGTGGGACAGGCCGCCCTCCAGCCGGTCCAGCCAGGTGGAGGTGCGCTCCAGCCGGTCGGCGGTGCGGATGTAGAACATCAGGAACCGGTCGATCAGCCGGACCAGTTCGGCGTCCGACAGGTCCTGCGCGAGGAGGTCGGCGTGGCGCGGGGTGGCCCCGCCGTTGCCGCCGACCCAGAGGTTCCAGCCGCTCGCCGTCGCGATGACCCCGAAGTCCTTGCTCTGCGCCTCCGCGCACTCGCGGGCGCAGCCCGACACCGCCGACTTCAGCTTGTGCGGGGCGCGCAGGCCCCGGTAGCGCAGCTCCAGGTCGATGGCCATCCGTACGCTGTCCTGGACCCCGTAGCGGCACCAGGTCTGCCCCACGCAGGACTTCACCGTCCGCAGGGCCTTCCCGTAGGCGTGCCCGGATTCGAATCCGGCGTCGACGAGGCGGGCCCAGATGCGCGGCAGCTGGTCGACGCTCGCGCCGAACAGGTCGATGCGCTGCCCGCCGGTGATCTTCGTGTAGAGGCCGAAGTCGCGGGCCACCTCGCCGATCACGATGAGCTTGTCGGGGGTGATCTCGCCGCCGGGGATGCGCGGGACGACCGAGTACGAGCCGTTGCGCTGGAGGTTCGCGAGGAAGTGGTCGTTGGTGTCCTGGAGGGCGGCCTGCTCGCCGTCCAGGACGTAACCGCTGGCCCCGAGGGAGGGGGCGAGCGAGGCGATGATCGAACCGACGGTGGGCTTGCAGACCTCGCAGCCGTCGCCGCCGCGCGCCTCCGGTCGGCCGTGGCCGTCGAGGATCTCCTCGTACGAGGCCAACCGGCGGGTCCGGACGATCTCGTAGAGCTCCGCCCGGGTGTACGGGAAGCAGCCGCACAGCCCCTGGTCGGCGGCGGCCGGCAGCAGTTGCCCGATCACCTTGACGCAACTGCCGCAGCCGGTGCCCGCCTTGGTGCACTTCTTGACCTCGGGCAGGTCGACGCAGGCGCTGATGGCCTTCTTGGTGACGTTGTGGCAGGAGCAGATCACCGCGTCGTCGGGGAGCGCCGACGGGCCGAGCTGGGCGGCGGGACCGAGCCCCGCGGGCAGCACCAGCTGCTCGGGGGAGACGGGCGGGACGGTGCCGGTGAGGGGGCGCAGCAGACCGTACGCGTCGGCGTCGCCGACCAGGACCCCGCCGAGCAGCACCCCGTCGGGGGAGACGACCAGCTTCCGGTAGACGCCGGAGCGGGAGTCGGACCAGACGACGTCGAGGCTGCCGGGGGCGGCGCCGTGGGCGTCGCCGAAGGAGGCCACGTCCACGCCGAGCAGCTTGAGCTTCGTGGACAGGTCGGCGCCGGTGAACTCCTTCTCGCGGCCCAGCAGGTCCTCGGCGGCCGTCTCCGCCATCTCGTACCCGGGGGCGACCAGGCCGTAGACCCGGCCGTCGCTCGCCAGCGCGCACTCGCCGATGGCGTAGACGCGCGGGTCGGAGGTGCGGCAGCGGGAGTCGACGGCGACGCCGCCGCGCTCGCCGACGTCGAGGAGGGCGTCGCGGGCGAGCTGGTCGCGCGGGCGGACGCCGGCCGAGAAGACGACCAGATCGGTGTCGACGGTCGAGCCGTCGGAGAGCCGCATCCCGCTGACGGCGCCGTCCTCGCCGGTGAGCACCTCCTGGGTGCCGACCCCGGTGTGCACGGTCAGGCCCATCGACTCGATGGTGCGCAGCAGCGCGGCGCCGCCGCCCTCGTCGACCTGCACGGGCATCAGGCGGGGCGCGAACTCCACGACGCGGGTGGCCAGCCCCAGCCCCTTCAGGGCGCCTGCGGCCTCCAGGCCGAGCAGACCGCCGCCGACGACCGCGCCGCTGGTCCGGGTCCTCGCGTACTCCTCGATCGCGAGGAGGTCCTCGATGGTGCGGTAGACGAAGCAGCCGGGGGCGTCCTTGCCGGGCACGGGCGGCACGAACGGGTAGCTGCCGGTCGCCAGGACGAGCACGTCGTACGGGAACACCCGCCCGGAGCGGGAGGTCACCGTGCGGGCGTCGCGGTCGATGCGCTCGGCGGGGTCGTCGAGGTGCAGGTCGATGCCGTGGTCGCGGAGGAAACCGGCCGGGGTCAGCGAGAGGTCCTCGGGGGTGGAACCGGAGAAGTACGAGGTCAGGTGCACGCGGTCGTACGCGGGCCGGGGCTCCTCGCACAGCACGGTGACGCGGTGCGTGGCGGTGGCGCCGCGTTCGGCGAGCGCCTCCAGGTAGCGCTGGCCGACCATGCCGTGCCCGATGAGCACGATTGCGGGCAAGGGCTCGGTCATGTCAGTGGCCTCCGTCGTCGGTGAGCGGGTGGAACGGGTCGGGCGGCGGACGACGACCTTCCGGTAGGGCCGGCGGCCGGCGTCGGCGGGGCGGACCACGTCGTCGCCGGGTTCGCCGAGGGCGACCGGGTCGAAGCGGTGCCCCGGCGTGCGCGGTGGTCGCGGGGGCCGTGCCCGCGCCGAGCCGGCGGCCCGCCGGCCGACACCACCGCACGCTGCTCCGAGGTCATGGCACGAGCGTGCGCGGCCGCTGTTTCCCCTCGGCACCGCCCCTGTTACCCGTACGGAACGCCGACCTCAGCGCCGGGATTAAGGGCCGGTGAGGCGCCCCTCAAGGCCGCCTTAAGGATCACCCCGGGCGTCCGGACGGGCCCCGGGAGCCGCCTAGCGTGAGCGGCATGCGAGATGCGGCGGTGCGGGTCAAGGGCGGGATGCTGGGCGGAGCGGGGCTGGTGACCCTGCTCTGGGCGGCCCAGGTGCGCCCCTCGGCCCGGCTCGACGCGCTCTTCGCGACCGCCGCGCACCTGACCGGCCTCCTCGCCGGGTACGGGGTGCTCGTCATGCTGTTCCTGATGGCCCGGGTGCCCGCCGTCGAGCACGGCGTCGGCGCGGACCGGCTCGCCCGTTGGCACGCCCTAGGCGGTCGGTACGTCCTCCTGCTGTGCTTCGGCCACGGCCTGTTCGCCCTGCTGGGATACGCCGTGCACGAGGGCGTCGACGTGCTCTCCGCCGGCCGGGAACTGCTCGGCTACCCCGCGCTCGCCGCCGCCGCGGCCGGCACCGTCCTGCTGGCCGCAGTCGGCGTGACCTCGGCCCGCGCCGTACGCCGCCGGATCCCCCACGAAACCTGGCGCGGGGTCCACCTGCTCGTGCACCTCGCCGTCGCCCTGGGCTTCGTCCACCAGCTCGCCGGGCCCGACCTCGCGGCCGTCGCCTGGTTCTGGGCGCTCGCCCACGCGGTCGTGGCCGTCCTGCTGGTCTGGTACCGGATCGTGGTCCCCGTACGCCAGGCCCTGCGGCACGCGCTGCGGGTCGCCGAGGTGCGGGTGGAGGGGCCCGGGGTGGTCTCCGTCGTCGTGTACGGGCAGCACCTCGCCGAACTGCGCGCCGAGCCGGGACAGTTCCTGCGCTGGCGGTTCCTCCAGCGGCGGCTCTGGTACACCGCCCTGCCGTTCTCCCTCTCCGCCCCCGTCGACGGGGGCCGGCTGCGGATCACCGTCAAGGCGCTCGGCGGCCACTCCCGCCGGATCCGCCGGCTGCGCCCGGGCACCCGTGTCCTGGCCACCGGGCCGTTCGGGGCGCTCACCGCCGCCCGGCGGACCCGGACCAAGGTGCTGCTGATCGCCGGCGGGGTCGGGATCACCCCGATGCGGGCCCTGTTCGAGACCCTGCCCGGCGGGCCGGGGGAGATCACCCTGCTCTACCGGGCCGGCGCCGAGGAACACCTCGTGCTGCGGGCCGAGCTGGAGGCCATAGCCGCCGAACGGGGGGCGGGGCTGCACTACCTGCTCGGGCCGTCGGGAGCCGCGTACGACCCGCTCGCCCCGCAGGCGCTGACCGCGCTGGTGCCGGACCTCGCGGAGCACGACGTCTACCTGTGCGGGCCGCCCGGGATGACGGAGGCGACCCTGGCCGCCCTGCTGCGGGCCGGGGTCCCGGCGGAGCGCGTGCACAGCGAGTGCTTCAGCTTCTGACACCACATGAATCCCGGAGCACGGAACCCGGGAATCCGGAGCTCGGGATCCCCAGCCCGCTCCCCGCTCCCCGCTCCCGAACGTCCCGTCGAGAGGTCACCGCGCCCATGCGTCACCCCCTGCACGTCACCCTGCCGCCGCCCGCGACCGCCCCCGCGGCCCCGTCCGGGGCTCGGCACCGCAAGCCGCGCCGGGAGTCCCCCGTACGGCTCGGACTGGGCGCGGCGGCCCGCGTACCGGCGCCGCGTCGGCTGGCGGCGGGGCTCGGGCTGGCCGGGGCGCTGATCGCGACCGTGCTGACGGCCGTGGTGGAACCGGCGGCTCCGGTGGCCCCGGACCGGGTGCCGGCCAGGCAAAGCTCAACCTTTGCGCAAGTTTCCGGGGATTGATGGCCGCTGCACCGAACCGCTCCATAGGGTCGGCAGGTGCCTGACATATCGACGACGATGATCATCGTGCTGTGCGTGGCCGCCGCGGCGGCCGGCTGGATCGACGCCGTGGTGGGAGGCGGCGGACTGCTCCTGCTGCCCGCCCTGCTGCTCGGCCTGCCCCACGCCCACCCCGCGACCGTGCTCGGGACCAACAAGGCGGTGGCGATCGTCGGCACGGCCGGCGCCGCCGTCACCTACGCCCGCAAGGCCCCGGTGGACGTGCGGACCGCCGTCCGGATCGGTCTGGCCGCGCTCGCCGGGTCGATGGGCGGGGCCACGCTCGCGGGCGGCATCAGCAAGGACGCGCTGCGTCCGCTGATCATGGTCGTGCTGGTGGTGGTCGCCGCGGTGGTGATCTTCAAGCCCGGGTTCGGCGCGGCGCCGTCCGCCGCGCCGGTCACACGCGGTCGGGTCCTGCTGACCATCGCCCTCGCGGGCCTCGGCATCGGTTTCTACGACGGCCTCATCGGGCCGGGCACCGGCACCTTCCTGGTGCTGGCCCTCACCGCCCTGCTCCACCTCGACCTGGTCACCGCCTCCGCCACCGCGAAGATCGTCAACACCTGCACGAACGCCGGCGCGCTCGCGATGTTCGCCCACCAGGGCATGGTGCTGTGGCAACTGGCCGCCCTGATGGCGGTCTTCAACCTCGCCGGCGGCATGATCGGCGCCCGCATGGCCCTCAAGAAGGGCAGCGGCTTCGTCCGCGGCGTGCTGCTGACGGTCGTGGGCGCGCTCGTCGTCAAACTCGGCTTCGAACAGTGGGGATAGCCGCCCGGCGGATCAGTACGTCCCCGTCAGGTGGGCGAAGACGACGACGTTGCCCTGGTATCCGGTCCGCGGCGAGAAGCCGCCGCCGCAGGTGATCACGCGCAGCTCCGCGCGCGGGGCCGGCCCGTACACCCGCTGGTCGGGGAACGCGTCGGCGTCGTGGACCTCGACGGCGTGCACGGTGAACACGGCGGTGCGTCCGTCCTCGCGGACGACCTCGATCGACGCTCCCCGGCGCACCGCGCCCAAGTGGTAGAAGACGGCCGGGCCGCGCGCGTGGTCCACGTGACCCGCCACGACGGCGGTCCCGGTGGCCCCCGGGGTGGTCCCCTCCCGGTACCAGCCGGCGAGGTTGACGCGGTTCGGCGGGGGCACGTCGAGGCTGCCGGCGCGGTCCAGGCCCAGGCCGGTCAGCGGCGCGTCCACCCGGATCGAGGGGATCCGGATCCGTCGCGGCGGGGATCCGGGCAGCGGGTCGATGCTCCCCGGGTACGCGGCCTGCGCGCTCAGCGCCTCACCGGGGGAGGGCAGCGGGGGCCCGACCGTCTCGCCGGAACCGCTGCTCACGAGCCATACGCCGACGCAGGCGACGAGGGCGACGAGCCCTCCCCGCCCGGAGGTCCGCCCGGAGGTTCCCATGGCTGCCCCCTCGTCTCGCCGTTCCTGTGACTGGCCGTCGCCCGGCCCCGCGAACGGGGGGGACCTCGCGGGGGCGGGCGACGGGGACGGTACCGGTCGGACCGCGGCCGGAGCCGCGGTGGGCGTCCGTCAGCTCCGCGTGCCGCTCGCCCGGCGACGCAGGAGCCAGGTACCGCCGACGGCGGCGGCGGCCAGCGCGGCCACCCCCGCCGCGATCTTGGCGGGGTCGTAGGTGGTGGTCGTCCCACCACCCACCCCGGTCCGCACGTGGCCCTGCGGGCCGCGTTCGGTGATGGCCAGGTCACCGGTCGCGAACTTGCCGTTCGCGCAGGTCACCCCGATGCCGTAGGTGCCGGACCGGGTGCCGTGGGCGACCTGGAACTGACCCACGACGACCTCCTTGTGCGTGCCCGGGGCGAGTTTGAACCGCCCGCCGCCGACGGTGCTCGCATCGCCCTCGGCGTGGCTGCCCTTGCCGCAGGCCGTGGTGTTCACGGTGACGGTGGTGCCCGCCGGGGCCGACTTCGGCCAGACCTCCAGCACGGCGAAGTCCCCGGGGGCGAAGGCGGTCATGCCGAGGTCCGCGGCGGCGACCGCTCCGGCGACCGGACCGGCGAAGGCGACGGCGGTCAGCGCGGTGGCGGTGAGCACGTGGGCGGTGCTGCGGCGCATGGGGGCTCCTGAGGACACGGGGTCGTGTCCTGAGGTAAACCGCCGGATCCGCCGGCCGCCTGCTGAGCCCCCGTCAGATCACCGGAACTCCGCCCGCCGAACCGGCATCCGTGCACGTCAGAGCCGGTTCGACGGCATCCGTGTCCCCCCACCCCGTCCGGGTGAACCGGCCCCCGCACCGCCGCCGCCGCCACCGCCGCCACCGCCGAGGGCGGGCCCGCCGGCTCACGCCGACGGCAAGGTCACCGTCGCCGCCGCCCCCGACGGGGCCGGACTGGCCAGGGTCACCTGGGGCGCCGATTACCCGGGCCTGCCCGAAGGCGACGGTCAGCCCGAGCCCGGTGCCCCGGCCGCGCTCGGCCGTGCCCTTTCGTCCTCGCCGAGCCCGCCCGGCGCGGCGCAGCCCCCGACGGCGCGGCGGCCGGCAGGACGGCGCAGAGCAGCGGGGAGACGGGGGAGCGGCGGGGTGATCGCGTCATGGGGAGAAGAAGCCGTCGGGTTCGGGGGGTTCGGGGGCACGCGGCGGCCGCGCGGGCGGGGTGCGTACGGTGTGGGTCGAGTCGGTCTGCGTCGAGGGAGGACCCCGTGGCATCGGTCGATCGGCCGGAATCCGGCACGCTGCCGTTCTTCGTGTACGGGACGCTGCGGCCGGGCGAGGTCAACCACGACCTGTTCCTCCGGGGCCGCACCGCCGCCGAGGAACCGGCCCGACTGCCCGGAGCGGTCCTGTACGAGGGCCCCGGCTACCCGTACGCCGTGGACCGCCCGGGCTCGGCGACGGCGATAGCCGGCGAGCTGATCACCGCGCTGCCGCAGGCGTACGGGGAACTCCTGGCCGCGCTGGACCGGCTGGAGGAGTACGCGGGCCCGGGCCGCCCCGGGAACCTCTACGACCGGGTCGCCCGCGACGCGGTCCGCCCCGACGGCGTCCGCGTCCGCGCCTGGGTCTACCTGGCGGCCGAGCCCCTGGCCCGCCGACTGGCCGACTCGGGCACCCCGATCCCGGGCGGCGACTGGCACGCCCGCCGCCGGACCGGGGCCCGGCAGGATCCGAAAGGGACGGTCTAGAGCCCTTCGGCGCCGCGGTTGCGCAGCCGGCGGCCGTACTGCTGGAGCACCCACAGCTCTTCCTGGACCGCCGCGTGCTGCTCCGGCGGGGCCTGCGGGCCGAGCCGGGACATGGTGCCCTGGACCTCGTGGACCCGGCGGTCCACGGCGCGCAGCCGGACCTGCACCAGTTGGTCCCCGGCGTACACCTCGTCCACCGTCTTGGCGTGGATGGCCTCGACGGCCAGCTCCGTCACCAGGGCGCGGACGGTGTCGTTCGGCGCCGCCTCGCGGACCCGGATCAGGTAGTCGTCGGTGTCCTGCGCGGCGCCGCCGGCGTCCTGGATGGCTTGGCGGACCGCCGCGTAGGGCGGGGCGGTGAACTCGTCGATGCCGTACGCGTCGAAGGCGGGGGAGACCAGGGCCGGCCGCTGGAGCGCCAGCTTGAGCAGCTCGCGTTCGGTGCGGTGGGCGGGGCTGCGCAGGTTCAGCGCGGGACCGCCGGGCGCCGCGGCCGGCGCGGAGGGCGCCGACTCGGGGGACCGGTTGCCGCCCCGGCCCTGCTGCTGCGGCTGGTTGCCGCGCTCGCGGGCCCAGCGGGCCAGCTGCGCGACCCGCTTGACGACGAACTGCTCGTCACGGATGCCGAGCATGCCCGCCAGCTGGACGGCCGACTCGTGCTGGATCGCGATGTTCTTGATGTTGGCGACGATCGGTGCCGCCTCGTCCAGCGCCGCCGCCCGCCCCGCCGGGTTCTCCAGGTTGTGCCGGGACACGATGTGCCGCAGCGCGAACTCGAACAGCGGGGTGCGCGACTCCACCAGCCCCGACACGGCCGCGTCGCCCTGCGCGAGGCGCAGGTCGCAGGGGTCCATCCCGTTCGGGGCGATGGTGATGGAGGTCTCGGCCGCGAACTTCTGGTCGTCCTCGAAGGCCCGCAGCGCGGCCTTCTGGCCGGCGGCGTCCCCGTCGAACGTGAAGATCACCTCGGCGGTCGCGTTGTCCATCAGCAGTCGGCGCAGGATCTTGATGTGGTCCCCGCCGAAGGCCGTGCCACAGGTGGCGATGGCGGTGGTGACCCCGGCCATGTGGCAGGCCATCACATCGGTGTAGCCCTCGACGACCACGGCCCGGGAGGTCTTCGCGATCTCCTTCTTCGCCAGGTCGATGCCGTACAGGACCTGGGACTTCTTGTAGATCGCGGTCTCGGGGGTGTTCAGGTACTTGGGGCCGTTGTCGTCGTCGCGGAGCCGGCGGGCGCCGAAGCCGACGACCTCGCCGCTGATGTCCCGGATCGGCCACATCAGTCGGCCGCGGAAGCGGTCGATGGGCTTGCCGCTGCGGCTGTCCTGGGCGAGCCCGGAGGTGACCAGTTCCTTGTCGGTGAAGCCCTTGCCGCGCAGGAACCGGGTCAGGTGGTCCCAGCCGGCCGGGCTGTAGCCCACGCCGAAGTGCTCGGCCGCCGCCTGGTCGAAGCCGCGTTCCGCCAGGAAGCGGCGCCCGATCTCGGCCTCGGCGCCGCCCAGCTGCTCCGCGTAGAAGAGGGCGGCGGCCTTGTGTGCCTCGACCAGTCGGATCCGCTCGCCGCGGCCGCTGGTGCCGGCGGTGTAGCCGCCCTCCTCGTACCGCAGGGTGATGCCGGCCTGGCCGGCCAGGCGCTCGACCGCCTCCGAGAAGGAGAGGTGGTCGATCTTCATGATGAAGTCGAGGGTGTCCCCTCCCGCCTGGCAGCCGAAGCAGTGGTAGAAGCCCTTGCTGGGACTGACCTGGAAGGACGGGGACTTCTCGTCGTGGAAGGGGCACAGGCCCTTGAGGTTGCCGCCGCCGGCGTTGCGGAGCTGGAGGTACTCGGAGACCACGGCGTCGATCGGGACCGCGTCCCGTACCGCCTTCACGTCGTCGTCGTTGATCCGTCCTGCCACGCGTGAAGTCTACGGCCGGGCGACGACAATCCCGTCAGGCACCCTTCCCGGTGATCAACGACGCGAGCGGAACGGACGGGTCCGCCAGTTTGTCGCGGTCCACCGGCGTCTTCGACCTGATCAGGGCCTGGATGTGCTCGGTGACGTCCCACACGTTCACGTTCATTCCGGCGAGCACGCGGCCCTCCGACAGCCAGAACGCGATGAACTCCCGCCTGCCCACGTCCCCGCGGATCAGCACCTGGTCGTAGCCGCCCGCCGGGGCGTACCCGGAGTACTCCAGGCCCACGTCGTACTGGTCGGAGAAGAAGTACGGCACCCGGTCGTAGCCGACCTCCTGCCCGAGCATCGCCCGCGCCGCGGCCGGCCCGCCGTTGAGGGCGTTCGCCCAGTGCTCGACCCGCAGCCGGGTCCCCAGCACCGGGTGGTGGGCGGCGGCGACGTCGCCGACGGCGAACACGTCCGGGTCCGAGGTGCGCAGGGACGCGTCCACCGCGATGCCCCCGCCGTGCTCGCGGTCCACCAGCGCCAACCCGGAGGTCTCGGCCAGCGCAGTGCGAGGCGCGGCCCCGATCGCGGCGAGCACCGCGTGCGCCGGGTGTTCCTCGCCGTCGTCCGTCCGGGCCGCCAGCACCATCCCGTCGTGGCCGACGATCTCGGTGAGCCGCGCCCCGAAGTGGAACCGGACCCCGTGCGCGGCGTGCAGGTCGGCGAAGAGCCGGCCGATCTCCGGCCCGAGGACCGAGTGCAGCGGGGTCGCCTCCGCCTCGACCACGGTGACCTCCGCGCCGTAGCCGCGCGCCGCCGCCGCGACCTCCAGGCCGATCCAGCCCGCGCCCGCGATCAGCAGGTGCCCGTTGTCCCGGCCGAGGGCGGCCAGGACGTTGCGCAGCCGCTCGGCGTGCGCGAGCCGCCGCAGGTGGTGCACCCCGACCAGGCCGGTGCCCGGGACGTCCAGGCGCCGCGGCTCGGCCCCGGTGGCCAGCAGCAGCTTGTCGTAGTGCAGCAGCGTGCCGTCACCGAGGCGCACCGTCTTGTTCTCCCGGTCCAGGTGGACGGCCGGCTGCCCCAGGTGCAGCTCGATGTCGGCGGCCGCGTACCAGGACGGTTCGTGGACGAAGACGCTCTCGCGCTCCTCCTTGCCCGTGAGGTACCCCTTGGACAGCGGGGGCCGTTCGTACGGATGGTCGCGTTCGTCGCCGATCAGGATGACCCGGCCCGTGAACCCCTCCGACCTCAGCGTTTCGGCCGCCTTCGCCCCGGCGAGCCCTGCCCCGACGATCACGAACGTCCGGTGTGCGTCGACCACCTGATGCCTCCTCATAACCTCTCCGCCACATGCGACCACATGCGAGCGTCCCGCACCGAGCCTGCCGCGTGAAGGGGGAATGGCCCGATCGGCTCACCCTTCGGCGCGTTGCGGACGTCTGGTGAGGCGGGCGTGGAGGGAGCGGGCCGCGGCGTCGGTGAGGCAGGCGATCTGGTCGATGACCGCGCGTTTGCGCGCCCGGTCGTCGGGCGCCGCGTCGAAGGTCGCCCGGAACTGCGGGTCCAGGCCCTCCGGAGCGCGGGCGCTGAGCGCCTCCGCGAGTTCGGCCAGGACGATGCGCTGATCGGCCCGCAGCCGCTCCTGCTCGTCGCGCTGCATGACGTACAGGTCGGCGACGGCCTTGAGGACGGCGCACTCGTTGCGCGCCTCGCGGGGCACGACCAGTCCGGCCGCGTACCGGGTCAGCCGGCCGGGTCCGTACGCCTCACGGGTCGCCCCCTCCGCCGCCTGGCAGAACCGGCCGATCAGCTGGCTCGTGGCGTCCTTCAGCCGAGCTTGGGCGACGGCCGAACCGTCGTAGCCGTGCGGCCACCACTCCTGGTCCATCAGCCGGTCCAGGGCCTCGCGGAGTTCCTCCGGGGCGGTGTCGGCGGGCACGTACCGGCCGATGGCGACCTGCCAGATCGCGGCGCGTTCGGGCTCCGCGAAGAGCAGGTTCGGATCGAGGTGACCGGCGTGCAGACCGTCCTCGAAGTCGTGCACCGAGTACGCGACGTCGTCGGACCAGTCCATGACCTGCGCCTCGAAGCACTTGCGGTCGGCGGGCGCCCCGCGCCGCAGCCACTCGAAGACCGGCAGGTCGTCCTCGTAGGCGCCGAACTTCACCGAACCCGGGTCCGTCGGGTGGTCGCCGCGCGCCCACGGGTACTTGGTGGCGGCGTCCAGGCAGGCGCGGGTCAGGTTGAGGCCGACGCTCACCGGCTCGCCGGTCACCGGATCGGGCACGAACCGCTTGGGCTCCAGCCGGGTCAGCAGCCGCAGCGACTGGGCGTTGCCCTCGAAGCCGCCGCTGTCCTTCGCGAACTCGTTCAGCGCCTCCTCGCCGTTGTGCCCGAACGGCGGGTGGCCCATGTCGTGGGACAGGCAGGCCGCCTCCACCAGGTCGGGATCGCAGCCGAGGGCCGCGCCGAGCTCGCGCCCGACCTGCGCGCACTCCAGCGAGTGCGTCAGCCGGGTACGGGGGCTCGCGTCCCAGTCGTAGGAGCGGGAGCCCGGGGTGACGACCTGGGTCTTGCCGGCGAGGCGGCGCAGCGCGGCGGAGTGCAGGACGCGCGCGCGGTCGCGCTGGAAGGCGGTGCGGCCGGGTTGTTTGTCGGGCTCGGGGACCCACCGCTCGGTGGCGGCGGGGTCGTAGGACGCGTAGGCGGGGGAGTGTGCGGTGCCTTCCATGCTCCGACGTTAACCGCAATGGCCGACGAACCGAGCGATCCGTACGGGGGCGGCCCTCAGGCGGTGACCAGTTCGAGGGGCCGCGCCCGCCGGGCGAGGGCCTGCTCGTAGCGGAGCACGACCAGCCGGGCCAGCGCCGGATGGTCGCCGAGCGGAGCGGCCGCCGGGCCGGACGCGGCGGCCGCGCAGGCGGCGGCGAACCGGCCCGGGGCGGCGAAGTACGAGGCGACCGCGACCCGGTGGCCCCGTGCGGCCAGCGCCCGGACGGCGTCGGGCACGCGGGGCGCGGCGGCCGAGGCGTAGGCCGGGACCACGGGGACCCCGTCGAGCCGCTCCGACAGCAGGGCGGCGGCGCGCCCGGTGTCGGCGGCGGAGTCCGGGTCCCTGGACCCGGCGGCGGCCAGCACCACCGCCGTCCCCGGGGTCCAGCCGGCCTCCAGGAGCCGCTCGTACAGGGCCTCCACGAGCAGCGGGTGCGGGCCGAGCGGGGCGGCGACGCGGACGCGCAGTTGCCCGGCGCGGGCGGCGGCCGCGGGGAGGTCCCGCTTGACGTGGGTGCCGCGGCCCAGCAGCAGCGGCACGAGGACCGCCTCGCCGCCGCCGGGCAGCGCGCCCAGGGCGTCGCCGAGGAGCGGCTCGTTCAGCTCGACGTGCCCGAGCCGGACGTCGAGGTGGGGACGCAGTTCGCGGACCCGTTCGAGGAGGGCGCGGACGGCGAGCGGGGCGCGCGGGTCACGGCTGCCGTGGGCCACGGCGACGAGGGTGGGCTGCATGCGGGGGCTCCGTAGGCGCGGGGCGGGCGCAGGCCGCCGAGCTGCGTGCCGAGTCGTGCCGTGATCCGGGTCAGCAGCTCGGCCGCGCTGCCGAAGGGGAGGGCGAAGGGTTCGGGAGGGTGCACCGGCTCCGTCACGGACCGATCCTGCCGGGTGCAGGTTGCGCGGGCGTTGCGTCGGGGTGACGGGTGTTTACGGCCCGCTCACCGACGGGTGCACGCCGCCGTGCGTCCGGCCGGGCGTCGGAGGGCCGCGGGCTCGGCCCGGGGCGGCGCCGGGGTCCGGGTGTGACGCGTTCGGTGAAACCGTCCGCCCTCCTCGTACGTCCTGACCTGCGGGTGCGGCGCCCGCCGCACACCGGCCGGCACCACCAGGGGGAACCTCATGCGCACACCGCGCCCGCACCGGATCGCGCGCGCCGCGCGGGGGCTGGTCCCGCGCACCGTCAGGGCCCGGCGCCGGCTCGTGCGGCTCGTGATGGCGGGCTGCGCCGTCGCGCTGCTGCCCTCGGCGTGGACCCACGCGGTCGCCGCCGACCGACTGCGCACCACGGCCGACGCGCCGCGGGCCGAGGTGGCCGTCGTGTTCGGGGCCGGCCTGCTCTACGACGGCCGGCCGACCCCGTACCTCGCGGACCGGCTCGACGCGGCCGTGGAGCTGTACCGCGCCGGGAAGGTGAAGGTGGTCCTGGTGACGGGTGACAACAGCCGTACCGAGTACGACGAGCCGGACTCGATGCGCGCCTACCTCACCGCCCACGGGGTGCCGGACGGCCGGATCGTCAGCGACTACGCCGGCTTCGACACCTGGGACTCCTGCGTGCGCGCCCGGGAGATCTTCGGCGTGCACCGGGCGGTGCTGATCAGCCAGGGCTTCCACATCCGCCGCGCGGTCGCGCTGTGCGAGGCCGCGGGCGTGGACTCGTACGGGGTCGGCGTCCAGGACGTGCACGACGCCACCTGGTACTACGGCGGGGCCCGCGAGGTCTTCGCGGCGGGCAAGGCGGCGCTGGACGCCGTGTTCGAGCCGGCGCCCCGGTTCCTGGGGCCGAAGGAGGAAGGGGTGTCGCGGGTGCTGGCCGCTCTGGCAGACTGACGGCCCGTCGGCGTATGCCGATTAGTCATATACCAGTCTGTGCGTCAGGGGTGTGGAACCGTGGCTGTCGTGGATCTGGGCGGCAAGGCCGTCGTCATCACCGGTGGGGCCCGCGGCCTGGGCGCGGCGACCGCGCGGGCCGTCGTCGACGGCGGCGGCCGGGTGCTGATCACCGACGTGCTGGAGGCGGAGGGCGCGGAGACCGCCGCCGAGCTGGGGGACGCGGCGCGCTTCCTGCGGCACGACGTGACGAGCGAGGCCGACTGGGAGGCGGTGCTCGCGCACGCGGTGTCCGAGTTCGGCCGGATCGACGGGCTCGTGAACAACGCCGGTATCTCCACCGGCCAGTTCCTGGAGCACGAGAGCGTCGAGGACTTCCGCCGGGTGATCGACATCAACCTGGTCGGCGTGTTCATCGGGATCAGGACCGCGATCCCGCTGATGCGGGCGAACGGCGGCGGCTCCATCGTCAACATCTCCTCCGCCGCCGGCCTGACCGGTCTCGCCCTCACCGCCGGCTACGGGGCCTCCAAGTGGGGCGTGCGCGGCCTGTCGAAGATCGGCGCCGTCGAACTCGCCGAGGACCGGATCCGCGTCAACTCCGTCCACCCGGGCATGACGCTGACCCCGATGACCGCACCGATCGGCATCGCGGCGGGCGAGGGCAACTACCCCGGCGCCCCCCTGGGCCGCGTCGGCCTCCCCGAGGAGATCGCGGCCGCCGTCACCTTCCTGCTCTCGGACGCCGCCGGCTACATGACCGGCGCCGAACTCGCCGTGGACGGCGGCTGGACCGCGGGCCTGACGGTGAAGTACCTGACCGGCCGGTGACCCGCCCCCGGCGCCCGGTCCCCGCCACGGCGGACCGGGGGGCCGCCACCCGCGGCGATCCAGGATCCGGACGGGACGCCCCGGGCGCCGTCGCCGTCGAAGGTCGGCCGCGGGGCCGCCGCCGGGCGGGCGACGAACGCCTCCTCGCCCGGTCCGCAGCAGTACCCCCGGAAGCGGTGCCGCGGCGACGGGTCGCAGGGGGCCCGTTGCCGTACGTCGTCCCCGGCCACCGTCCGCGACGTGCGCGGCAGGTCTCCCGGCGCCCGCGTCGCGTCGTCCAGCGACTCCCGCGGCTGTGGCGTGCTCCGCGTCCCGAGCGCGCGCCACGGGCTCATCGGGACACCTCCCCGCACTCGATCCAGCCCTCGTCCACCGACAGGTCGCTGTCGTACAGCACGAACTCCCGCTCCTCCGCGAGGATGTCGTAGCCGGCCTCCACCAGGACGGAGATCAACGTGTCGCAGGCCGCCGTCGCGCCGGACGCGGTGCCCCGGCAGCGTTGCGTGACGAAGCGTTCGTGCGTGCCGTCCGGATCCGGCAGGGTGTGGCGGGCGTTCCACGACAGGTGCGCCCGGTGCTCGGTGACCAGGGACTCCAGGGCCTGACGGTCGTAGTCCGCCGGCAGCGCCAGCTTCAGGTGGTGCTCGTAGTAGCCGCCGCCCGGCCCCGGGCTGTCCGTGCTCCACGGAACCGTCTCGACCTTCACCCGGACCGGGTCGAAGCCCGCCGCCCGCAGCTGCGGCACGAGCCGCTCGTGGCTCGTGCCGTCCGGCAGCGTCAACATCGGCTGCGACAGCATCCGGCCCCGGGCCAGCAGGATGTGCGTGACCTTCAACTCCCGCGCCGCGGCCCAGGATTCGAGCCGCTGCAGCTCCGCCGCGTCCGGGCAGCGGACCGTCACGTGGGTTTCGTAGGTTCCGTGCGAAGACATGACATCGATCATCTCGGACATGCGTCCGATCCGCATCGGGGTTCCCGCCGGGGGGTAACCATCCGGTCACGCACCGGACTCAGAAAGTGCTCGCACGCCCCTCGTGGCGGTGATGTGCCGTACCCCACACTGAGGTGCGGTGCCACCGTCCTCGGAGCCCTGGAGGTCGCCCCCGTGCAGACCCGGACCCTGACCGCGAACGTGAGCCACCCTGCCCACCACGCCGCCCACGCCGGCCCGGCCGACGAACCCGAAGCCGTCGCAGGCGCGGAGCCCGACCCCGAGGCCGAAGCCGTGGACGACGAACCCGGGGCCGACGCGCCCGAGGCCCTGGAGCCGGTGGACCGGGAACCCGCGCCACGTACGCGCAGCAGGGACAACGCGGCCGGAGCGGGGCCGTCCGCGGACCTCTTCCGGCAGTACCTGCGCGAGATAGGCAGGATCCCGCTGCTCACCGCCGCCGAGGAGGTGGACCTCGCGCGGCGGGTGGAGGCGGGCCTCTTCGCGGAGGAGAAACTGGGCAACACTCCGGACCTCGACTCCCGGCTCGCCCACGACCTCGACCAACTCGTCGTCATGGGCCGGATGGCCAAACGCCGCCTCATCGAATCGAACCTGCGGCTCGTCGTCTCCGTCGCCAAGCGCTACGTCGGCCGCGGCCTCACCATGCTCGACCTGGTCCAGGAGGGGAACCTCGGACTGATCCGCGCCGTCGAGAAGTTCGACTACGCCCGCGGCTACAAGTTCTCCACCTACGCCACCTGGTGGATCCGCCAGGCGATGTCCCGGGCCCTCGCCGACCAGGCCCGGACCATCCGCGTCCCCGTCCACGTCGTGGAGCTCATCAACCGGGTCATCCGCGTCCAGCGCCGCATGCTCCAGGAGCGCGGCTACGAACCCACCGCCGAAGAGGTCGCCGTCCACCTGGAACTGACCCCCGAGCGGGTCATGGAGGTGCTCCGGCTCGCCCAGGAACCGGTCTCCCTGCATGCCCCCGTCGGCGAGGAGGACGACGTCGCCCTCGGCGACCTCATCGAGGACGGCGACGCCGCCTCACCCGTGGAGTCCGCCGCGTTCTTCCTGCTGCGCGAACACCTCGAAGCGGTCCTGTCGACCCTCGGCGAACGCGAACGCAAGGTCGTCCAACTCCGCTACGGACTCGCCGACGGCCGGCCCCGCACCCTGGAGGAGATCGGCCGGATCTTCGGCGTGACGCGCGAACGGATCCGCCAGATCGAGTCCAAGACCCTCGGCAAGCTCCGCGACCACGCCTTCGCCGACCAACTCCGCGGCTACCTCGACTGAGCCGACCCACTCCGCGGCCAACTCGACGGAGCCGACCAACTCCGCGGCCACCGCGACCGAAACGGGCAGGGGGCGCCCCGAAGGACGCCCCCACCCCGCTCGACCCCGCGGGTCAGTCGACCTCGGCCACCGCCTGCGCGAACTGCGCCGCGTACAGCCGCGCGTACGCGCCGCCGGCCGCCAACAGCTCCTCGTGCGTGCCCTGTTCCACGATCGAGCCGCTCTCCATGACGAGGATCACATCGGCGTCCCGGATCGTGGACAGCCGGTGCGCGATCACGAAGGACGTACGGCCGTGCGCCAGCCGCGCCATCGCCTTCTGGATCAACACCTCGGTACGGGTGTCCACCGAGCTGGTCGCCTCGTCGAGGACCAGGATCACCGGATCCGAAAGGAACGCCCGGGCGATCGTGATCAACTGCTTCTCGCCCGCGCTGACGCCCGCGCCCTCGTCGTCCAACACCGTGTCGTAGCCGTCCGGCAGGGTGCGGATGAACCGGTCCGCGTGCGCCGCGCGCGCCGCCTCCTGGACCTCCTCCCGGGTGACCTCGCGGGAGGCGCCGTAGGCGATGTTCTCCGCGATGGTCCCGCCGAACAGCCAGGTGTCCTGGAGCACCATGCCGATGCCGCCGCGCAGCTCCTCGCGGCTCATCTTCGCGATGTCCACGCCGTCCAGGGCGATCTCGCCGCCCGTCACCTCGTAGAAGCGCATCAGCAGGTTGACGAGCGTGGTCTTGCCCGCGCCCGTCGGGCCGACGATCGCGACCGTGTGGCCCGGCTCCACCGTCAGCGAGAGGTTCTCGATGAGCGGCTTGCCCGGCTCGTACCGGAAGGCCACCTTGTCCAGGGTGACCTGGCCGCGCAGGGTCTCCGGACGCTCCGGAACCGCCACGTCCGGTTCTTCCTCCTCCGCGTCCAGCAGCTCGTACACCCGCTCCGCCGAGGCCACGCCCGACTGCACCAGGTTCGCCATCGACGCCACCTGCGTCAGCGGCATCGAGAACTGGCGCGAGTACTGGATGAAGGCCTGCACGTCACCGATCGACAGGGCGCCCGAGGCCACCCGCAGACCACCCACGACCGCGATCAGCACGTAGTTGATGTTCGACAGGAAGAACATCACCGGCTGCATGAGGCCGCTGACCAACTGCGCCTTGAACGAAGCCCGGTACAGCTCCTCGTTCTGCTCGGCGAACACCGCCGCCGACTCCTCCTGCCGCCCGAACACCTTCACCAACGTGTGGCCGGAGTACATCTCCTCGATGTGGGCGTTCAGGGTGCCCGTGGTCTTCCACTGCGCCACGAACTGCGGCTGCGACTTCTTGCCGATCCTCGCGGCGACGACCACCGACAGCGGCACCGTCACCAGCGCGACCAGCGCCAGCAGCGGCGAGATCCAGAACATCATCACCAGCACGCCGACGATCGTCAGCAGCGAGTTCAGCAACTGCCCCATCGTCTGCTGGAGCGTCTGCCCGATGTTGTCTATGTCGTTCGTCGCCCGGCTCAGCACCTCGCCGCGCTTCTGCCGGTCGAAGTACGACAACGGCAGCCGCGACAGCTTCCCCTGGAGCTCCTCGCGCATCCGGTAGACGGCGCCGTTCATCACGTGGTTCGACAGCCGCGTCGCGACCAGCATCAGCAGACCGGCCAGCGTGAACACCAGCAGCGCCCACAACGACACCACCCCGACAGCGCCGAAGTCGATGCCCTCGCCCGGCGTGAACGCGGTGCCCGACAGCATGTCGGCCATCCCGCCGTCACCGTTCGCGCGCATCCGCTCCAGCGCCTGCTCCTTGGTGACCCCCGCCGGGAACTCCCGGCCGACGATCCCCGCGAAGACCAGGTCCGTCGCGTTGCCGAGGATCTTCGGGCCGACGACCGCGCAGCCCACGCTGCCGACCACCGCCGCGACCATGCCCCACAGCTTCGCCCGGTCCTGCGCCAACTGCCCCAGCAGCCGCTTGCCCGACCCCTTGAAGTCCATGGACCGCTCGGTCGGGCCCATCATCATCCGTCCTCCGGGCCCGCTCATGCGGCCTCCGCCTCCGTCAGCTGGGAGAGCACGATCTCCCGGTAGGTCTCGTTGTCGGCCATCAGCTCGTGGTGCCGGCCCTCACCCACGACCGCGCCCTCGTCCAGCACGATGATCCGGTCGGCGTCGCGGATCGTGGAGACCCGCTGCGCGACGATGACCACCGTCGCGTTCTCGGTCTCCCGGGACAGCGCCGCGCGCAGCGCCGCGTCCGTCGCGTAGTCCAACGCCGAGAAGGAGTCGTCGAAGAGGTAGATCTCCGGCCGCTGCACCAGCGTCCGGGCGATCGCCAGCCGCTGGCGCTGCCCGCCGGAGACGTTCGTACCGCCCTGGGAGATGGGCGCGTCGAGCCCGCCCTCCAACGCGGAGACGAACTCCTTGGCCTGGGCGACCTCCAGGGCCTGCCACAGCTCCTCGTCGCTCGCCCCGGGGCGCCCGTAGCGCAGGTTGGAGGCGACCGTCCCGGAGAACAGGTACGGCTTCTGCGGCACCATGCCGACCGTCCTGGCCAGCAGCGCCGGATCGATGCGGCGCACGTCCTCCCCGTCGACGAGGACCTCGCCGCCGGTCGCGTCGAACAGCCGCGGCACCAGGCCCAGCAGCGTCGACTTCCCGCTGCCCGTCGAGCCGATCACCGCCGTGGTCTCACCGGGACGGGCCACCAGGTCCACCCCGCGCAGCACCGACGCCTCGGCGCCCGGATAGCGGAAGTCGGCGCCGCGCAGCTCCAGGCGGCCGCGCACCGCCAGCTCGCGCACCGGATCGGTGGGCGGGACCACGCTCGACCTGGTGTCCAGGACCTCCTGGATGCGCTCGGCGCAGATCTCCGCGCGCGGCACCATCATGAACATGAAGGTGGCCATCATCACGGACATGACGATCTGCATCAGGTAGGCGAGGAAGGCCGTCAGCTGGCCGATCTCCATGCCGCCGCTGTCGACCCGCATCGCGCCGAACCAGATCACGGCCACGCTGGACACGTTCACGACCAGGATCACGACCGGGAACATCAGCGCGAGCAGCTTGCCCGCCGCCAGCGACACCCCGGTCAGATCGGCGTTCGCCCCGCGGAACCGCTCCTTCTCGTACGGGTCGCGGACGAAGGCGCGGATCACCCGGTTGCCGGTGATCTGCTCCCGCAGCACCCGGTTCACGGTGTCCAGGCGGTCCTGCATCTGCCGGAACAGCGGCCGCGTCCGGAAGACGATCGCACCGACCGACAGGCCGAGGACCGGCACCACCGCGAGCAGCACGCCGGACAGCTTCACGTCCAGCGAGAGCGCCATCGCGATGCCGCCGACGCACATGATCGGCGCCGAGACCATCAGCGTGAACGTCATCAGGGCCAGCATCTGGACCTGCTGGACGTCGTTCGTCGTACGGGTGATCAGCGACGGGGCGCCGAACTGGCCCAGCTCCCGGGCGGAGAAGCTCTGCACCCGGTCGAAGACCGCGGCCCGGACGTCGCGACCGAGGGCGGCCGCGGTGCGGGCGCCGTAGTAGACGGCCCCGACGTTGCAGACGAGCTGGACGAGCGAGACGCCCAGCATCAGGGCGCCGAAGCGCAGGATGTAGCCGGTGTCACCGTTGACGACACCGTTGTCGATGATGTCGGCGTTGAGCGTCGGCAGGTAGAGGCTCGCACTGGTCTGCAGCAGTTGCAGCAGCACCAGGACGGCGATCGGTTTCCGGTACGGACCCAGATGGGTCCGCAGAAGTCGTATGAGCACGCGCAGGCTCCGGTCGGCAAGATCGAGGGGGTTCGCTCCATCTTGTGCCAACCGGCGCCTCGATCCCCACCGGATTTCGTAAAGCCCGGTCAAAAGGAGGAGGCCGCCCGCGCCCCCGGACCTGCGGCCGTGACCCGCGCCCCTAGTACTGGAAGGCGCCCGGGTGCAGCTGTTCCCGGGTGGCGATGTACTGCTGGCGCACCGCCTGCCACGCCGGATAGTCCTCACCCGGCTCGAAGACCTGAGCGGCCGCGGCCGGCCAGATCGGCGGGGTGTGCGGGGCCAGCGTGCCCCGGTGCGCGCCGAGCGCCCACGCCGCCTGCCGGGCCGCGCCCAGCGCCGCGTAGTCGGCCGGAGCCGGCACCACCACCTGCGTCCCGAACAGCCCCGGCGCCGCGATCTGTACGGCGGGCAGGTCGGCCGCCGCGCCCAGCAGGAACACCCGCCGGATCCCGACGCCCCGGTGCCGCAGCACGTCGAGGGCGTCCACCAGCCCGCACAGCATGCCCTCGAAGGCCGCCCGCGCCAGGTGTTCGGGCTTCATCGAGTCCCGGCGCAGCCCGCTCAGGGTGCCCGCGGTGTGCGGCAGGTTCGGCGTGCGCTCTCCCTCCAGGTACGGCAGGAGCACGAGCCCGTGTGCACCGGGGGTCGACTTCAACGCGAGGGCGCTGAGCCCCTCCAGGTCGGTGCCGAGCATGTCGGCGGTGCCCCGCAGGGCCCGTACCGCGTTGGAGGTGTTGACCACGGGCAGGTGCATGCCGCCCGCGTCGGCGAGGGAGGTGATCAGCCCGCCCGGCTCCGCGAGGGCCTCGTGGTGGACGGCCATCACCGAACCGGAGGCGCCCAGCGACACCACCGCGTCACCCGGACCGATCCCGAGCCCGAGGGCGGCGGCCATCGTCTCGCCGGTCCCCGCGGAGATCAACAGTCCTTCGGGCGTCATCCCGGCGGCCTCGGCCGGCCCGAGCACCTCGGGCAGCAGCGCCTGCCGGCCGAGCGCCAGCTCGACCAGGTCCGGACGGTAGGAGCCGGTCGCCGCCGACCAGTAGCCGGTCCCGGAGGCGCCGGCCCGGTCGGTGGTGCGGCGGGCGGGCCGGCCGAGCAACTGCCAGACGAGCCAGTCGTGCGGAGACATCAGGACCGCCACCCGGCGGGCCGCCTCCGGCTCCGTACGGGCCAACCAGGCCAGCTTCGCGATCGGCTGCGCGGCGTGCGGCACCGAACCCACGGCCTGCACCCACGCCTGCCGCCCGCCGAGCGCCTCGATCAGATCCGCCGCGGCGACCTGCCCCCGCTTGTCGTTGCCGACGAGCGCGGGCCGCACGAGGGCGCCCTGCGAGTCCAGCGGCAGGACGCCCTGCTGCTGCGCCGAGACGCCGATCGCCTCGACGCCCTCCAGCAGCCCGCCGCCCGCGGCCTCGCCGAGGGACAGCAGCCATGCCTGTGGATCGGTTTCGTGGGGGACCGTCTCACCCGCGGACTGCGGATGGGGCGCGTAGCCCTGGCGCAGCACGGCGCCCGTGTCCGCGTCGCAGACGACGATGCGAGTGAAGGTGGAACTGCTGTCCAGTCCGGCGACTATCCCCATGCGGAGAATTCTGCCGCACGCCGCGCCGGCACTCCCGCGCGGACTCCGCCCCACCGCGGGCGGGGCGCCGGGCGCCGCCCGCACCCGGTCCGGACGGGGAGCGCCGGGCATCGCCGGCGCCCCGGTCGGGCCGGGGTACCGGCGTCGCTCGTACCCCGGCCCGACCGGGGCGCGGGGCGACGCCGCGCCCCGTCCGAACCCGGCTGTCAGGTGTTGCTGGTTCCCCACTCGTCCTCGCGGCCGCCGCCGCCGACCCGACCGCGCAGGGTCCGTACGCGCTCGGTCAGCGACTCCGGGACGGCGTCGCCGACCTTGTCGCTCACCACGGCGAAGGCCTTGCCCGCGAACTGGCGCCCGCTCTGACCGGCCGTTTCGGCGGCGTTGCGGACCGCCGGGTTCTGCGCGACCTGGCGCGCCGACTTCTTCAGTTGCTCGTAGCGCTCGCGCCCGGCCCGTGTTCCTAGGACGTATCCGAGGGCCAGTCCGACCACGAACGTGACCTTGTACCGCATGCTTGCCACCCTTCGTCGTGTGGTGCCCGGCCCGCTGGCGATACCGATTGGCGGAGCACCCCCCTGCTTGCGCTAATCTATGACTCGCAACGAGCGCTCGCCCCCCGGCAAGGCCGGAGGTGGGCCGTTCGATGCACCCGCAGCAATCCCCTGTAGCTCAATTGGCAGAGCAGCCGACTGTTAATCGGCAGGTTACTGGTTCGAGTCCAGTCGGGGGAGCGCGGTCCCCTGTAGCTCAATTGGCAGAGCAGCCGACTGTTAATCGGCAGGTTACTGGTTCGAGTCCAGTCGGGGGAGCAAAGAAGAAGGGGACCCGGGTGGGTCCTCTTTTTTTTGCCCGCATCCTGGAACCGGGCAGCACTCGATACGGTCTCTCAGGACAGCGAAGCCGATCATGCGAGGCATCCGAGGCAGGAGATCGTATGAGCGGCTATGCTGCGGCAGACGGCGCGCACACATGTACGCGCCACGCCGTAAAGGGGCGGTAGCTCAGCCGGTTAGAGCAGCGGACTCATAATCCGTCGGCCGTGGGTTCGAGTCCCACCCGCCCCACCAATTTCACCCTTGCAAAAACGTTCTGACCTGCGGAAACGCAGATTCCGCCACGGTTTTCCGTGCGGTACTAGCCGCGCGCCGTGCGGTACTGGCGCGCTGTCGCGGCGTGCTGGCGCACCTCAGACGCGTCTGACCCGGCATTTTGCGCCGATTTCCTGAGTGAGCGTCGTGGTGCGGTCCCACGGCCGTCGTAGGGAGGCTTCGCGCTCCATCCACGCCTGCCACATCGCATGACGCCCTCGCTGTCCCTGCCGTGCCGCCAGGTCTGCAAGGTGACACCGCCTACATCAGCGAAGGCTCGGAGAGGCACTCTCTTGCTTGCCCGGGTGCAGTGCGGCGGCGCACGTGGTGCACGCCGCACCCGCGGGCCACGTCTCACCGCAGGGCAGAGCTGTTTCGAACGCTTTCACGCAACCACTCATTGCCGGGGCACTGAGCGCGGCGTGCTGGGCTTCGTCCGGGGCAGGCTAAGCAGCTTGCGAAGCAGATGCGACCTAGAGATCACAGGCGATGTCACCATAGGAGGGGGAGCAGCAGCCGGTGTCGAGAAGTTGCGAATTTGCCCACCCGTGTCATGCCGCCCTGAGATCGTGGTTCCGTCCCGACCAGTGACCCGAACCGAGGTGCCCCCCAGATGTGGGACTGCGCCGAGCTCTCCGCAGAAGCCGCGAAACGGGCCGGTCCAGCAGCCCTGCGAGCCGCCTACCGGTTGGCGGGCCGCCAACAGGGCATCAAGATCGGTCAGATGGTGGGCCGCCAGCAGGGCGTCATTATCGGTGCTGGCATGGGCGTGGGCGGGACCATGCTTTACAACTCGCTGCGTACCCGCAAAACAGGGGCCAGTCCTAGGCCGACGCCCGAGCGCAGCGTAGAAGCGCCTGAGTCCGGCGCGGCGACTGACGCGTAGGCGGCGACGTCGTCGTCATGGGCCCGTATGTCGAGCTGTTCGTGCAGGACACGGTCAGGGGCTGGCACGGGCAGGGGCGGCAGCGTCGCTGGCGGGCCGAAGGAGAGGCCGGCCTGCACCAGCGCTCCAGCTGGCCGCACACAACACCGCACCAAACCCCGGCCGTGATCGAGGAACAGGTCTGTGACCTTCGGCAATCCCGCAAACTGGGCCCGGCGAGGATCGGCCCGATCCTCGGACTCCCGGCCTCGACGGTCCACCGGATCCTGACCCGCCACCGGCTCCATCGGCTAGCCTGCACCGGACCCGGTCGCGCTGCCCTGCTGGTGGGGTGACTCCGATGACGCAGGTAGCCGCGGGTTTTCCATGGTGTCGTAGGAAACCTTAGCGGCACTGAGGGCTGCCCCGTTAGGGTCGATTGAGGATCACGCAGACGTACTGGTGAGAGACGTGGACGTCATCGAGGCTTCAGCGCCAGGTGCGGCCCACTTGGAAGGCGGATGGGTCACATGAGTGCAGGTGGTTCTACGGCGAACCCTAGGTTGGTACGCCTCGCTCAGCAGTCCAGGAACTTCGGTTTCCTCCTGGCTGACCTGCCGCTCCTCGTGGCCTACGGGGCCGCTGCTGAGAGCCACGTCTTCGACGACCCCAATACCTCCTTGATCAAGTCGCGGCAGTTCGGCGAAGCCCTCGCGGAGGAGCTGGTGAGCCGGGGCCGGGTTCGTGTCGAGGGAAGTACTCAGTTCGACCGTCTCAAAGCCTTGGACCGGGAGGGCTACCTCCACGGCGACGTCGGTAACGCCTTCCACGAGGTCCGCACACTCGGCAACGACGCCAATCACAAAGGTCACGACAGCGCCGAAGACGCTTTCCGTGCCTTGCAGACCTGCTTCCGCCTCGGTGTCTGGTACCACCGTCTACTCACCGGATCTCGGGAGCAGTTCACCTTCGTACCGCCGAGCCCTGACCGAACGCCGGCCGCCAGGAACGCCCGGCTAGCGGACGATATCGCCGCTGCTCGCAAGGCACTCGAAGAGGCCCGGCTGAGCTACCGGGATCAGGCGTCACAGGCGCAGGTCGAGCAGGCTGCGCGAGCCGCTGCCGAGCGCGAGCTCGCCCAGGCTCAGGCCGAGCGCGAGGAGTTGGCCCGCCAGGTCGCCGCTATGCAGGTTCAGCTGGCGGCCATCGAGACGGCGGCCGACCAGGAGCGCGCTCACCGGCACCGCGCCGATGCCACCAGCACAGCCGCAGCCTCGGCTGCGGTGGCAGAGCGCGCTCGCTTGCTTGACAACGCGGAGCAGGCATCCCGAGAGCCCCTGACCGAGGCACAGGTCCGTTTCAAGCTCGACGAGATGCTGGCGCAGGCCGGCTGGTACGTCCAGGACGCCGCATCCGGCCTCAACCTCCACGTACAGGGTGACCGGCGCGGCAGCGGTGTGGCCGTACGTGAGGTGACCACGGCACGGGGCCGAGCCGACTATGCCCTATATGTAGAGGCGAAGCTCGTCGGCGTCATTGAGGCCAAGCGAGAAGGCGCTGACCTCACAGCAGCGGAAACTCAGGTCAATGGGTACGCCGACCATCTCACCGACGCACAGCAGCGCTTGGTCGCCTGGCGCACCCCACTGCCGTTCCGGTACGTGAGTGATGGCGGCGAGACTCGCTTCCGCTCCACTCTCGATCCGGATTCCCGTACGCGCCGGATCTTCTCCTTTCACCAGCCACGTACCCTGGCACGCTGGATGCGCCAAGCCGACGAGGACCCGCAGGCTCCCAGCTACCGCGCTCGGCTGCGGCTTCGGATGCCCGAACTTGATGAGCGCCCCTTGCGCCCCGCTCAGATCACCGCCGTTCAGGGGGTGGAGGACTCTGTTGCTCTCGGCAGGGGCCAGCACGGCATGGGGCAGTCCCGTTCTCTCGTTCAGATGGCCACCGGCGCGGGCAAGACGTTCACAGCGGTCACGTTCTCCTACCGCATGCTCAAGCACGCACGCGCTGAACGAGTGCTCTTCCTCGTCGACCGCAACAACCTGGGCGCACAGGCCTTCGCGGAGTTCGAGAACTTCACCACCCCGGATACCCAACGCAAGTTCGCCGACCTCTTCAACGTGCAGCGGCTGGGTGCGGAAGGGATGCTCGCCTCCTCGAAGGTTGTCATCTCCACCGTGCAGCGCCTCTACATGGAACTCACCGGCCGTAATCTTCCCGACGCGGCCCCTGAAGGTGAGGGCGAAGAAGCGGACCTGCCGTACGACGTGCCCGGCGACATCGAGGTCGGCTATAACGCCACCATCCCCCCCGAAGCCTTCGACCTGATCGTCGTCGACGAGTGCCACCGTTCCATCTACGGCAAGTGGCGCTCGGTCCTGGAGTACTTCGACGCCCCGATTGTCGGTCTCACCGCCACCCCGGTCGCCCAGACCTTTGGCTACTTCAACGGCAACCTGGTCAGCGAATACACCTACCGGGAGGCGGTTGCCGACGGGGTCAACGTCGACTTTTCCGTGTACGAGATCGAGACGCGGATAACCGGCCAGGGCGGGGTCATCGCGCAGGGCACGGTCCCGGTCCGCGATCGCCGGACCCGTCGTCAACGGTACGAGGACATTGCCGAGGACATCGAGTACGGCGCGAAGGAGGTAGGCGTCGGCATCATCAGCAAGGACCAGCTGCGTACGGTGATCCAGACCTTCAGGGACCGGCTGTTCACGGAGATTTTCCCGGAACGGGCCAAACGCGATCCGGAAACCGGCGCGCTGCTGTGGGACGAGATGTACGTTCCCAAGACCTTGGTCTTCGCGAAGAACGACAATCACGCCGAAGAGATCGTCGAGGTTATCCGCGACGTCTTCGGTAAGGGCAACGACTTCTGTACCAAGATCACGCACGCGGCAAGGAAGCCGGCCGAACGGCTCGCCGACTTCCGTAACCTTCCCCAGCTCCGTATCGCGGTCACCGTTGACATGATTGCCACCGGCACCGACGTCAAGCCCCTCGAATGCCTGATCTTCCTGCGGGACGTCAAGAGCTGGGCCTACTTCGAGCAGATGAAGGGCCGCGGTGCACGGACGCTCTCCCTCACCGACTTCGAACGGGTGACACCCGGGGTGGGCCCCAAGACTCGCTTCGTCATGGTCGACGCAGTCGGTGTCACCCGGAAGCCGAAGGTCGACGCGGCCCCGCTGGAGCGTCACAGCGACAAGCAGATCAGCTTGGAGAAACTGCTCCGCAAGACCGCCGCCCACACAATCGAGGAGGAAGAGGTCTCCACGCTCGCCTCCCGCCTCGCCAAGCTCGGCCTTCAGATGACGAGCGAGGAACGCGCCGAGATCGAGCGGATCAGCGGTGGTGTCCCGCTGAAGGAGATCGTCCACGGCATGGTCAAGGCGGTCTCGACCGATGAGCAGCTGGAAGCCCGGGAGGCAGCTCAGCGTGTCGGCCGGGACCCCGAACGCGCGGTCCGCGAGCTCATCGAGCATGCGCTGAAACCACTCGCCGCCACACCAGCACTGCGCACGAGGCTCCTGGAGATGCGCCGAGCCAAGGACATCCTGTACGACGAGAACAGCCGTGACGCACTGGTCCGGGCGGGCGCGGCCGTTGACGACGAGGAGAGTGCACAGGCCACCGTCCGCGACTGGAAGCAGTACATCGACGACAACCGCGACGAGATCGCGGCCCTGACTATCGCCTTCGGCGCCGACTCCGACGTCCCGCCCGCCGCCGCCCTGCGTCGCCTGCAGGACGTGGCACGGAGCGTTGCCCGTCCGCCGCGCTCCTGGACCCCAGACACTCTCTGGAAGGCGTATGAGAACGTCGGCGAGACGCTGGTACACAAGCGCGCCAAGCGCACCGCCGCCGACCTCCTCGCCCTCCTGCGCTACGAACTCGCCGGCGGTGCTGAACGCGGAGCTCCGGCTCCTCGCCCCCACGAAGAGGTTGTACGGGAACGGTACGCGGCTTGGCTCGCCCGCCAGGAACAGTCCGGCGTCAGCTTCAGTAAGCGCGAGCGATGGTGGCTTGACCACATCGTCGGCGCGACAATCGAGCGTGTACGCTTCGACACCGCCGACCTTGACTACGCCCCGTTCACGACACGCAATGGTACGGACGGATTCCTCGCCGAATTCGGCGCGAATCGGGCGGAAGAAATCATTGACGAACTGGATAAGGAGCTGGGCGCGTGACGGACTCGGGCGCGGGGGAAACGGTGGCGAGCGCGCCGGGGGAAAGGCTGCCGGAGGGGTGGATTCGGGCGACGCTCGAGGAGCTCGGCGTCGAGGCGCAGCCTGGGTTTGCCAGCGGCAGGCACAATCGTGACGGAAATGGCATCGTTCACCTTCGACCTATGAATGTAACGGGCAATGGTGTTCTCGACACGTCGGATGCTCGATACGTAAATGATGATTCTGATCGCCGTGTTGTATTCGGAGACGTGCTCTTCAATAACACGAACAGTCCAGTATGGGTGGGTAAAACTGCTTGGGTGGACTCAGTGGAGCCCTTGGCGTACTCGAACCATATGACCCGCCTGCGTGGCCCCGAGGGACTGGACGGTAAATTTCTCGCTGTCCAGCTTCATCACCTTTGGGCGATTGGCCACTTTAAGGCAGTGCTGAACAATCACGTGAACCAGGCGAGCGTGGCGAGGAAGGCATTGCTGGACACCTCGATTGTGGTCCCGCCCCTCCCTGAACAGCGCCGAATCGTCGCCAAGCTGCACGAGCAGCTCACCCACATCGAAGCTGGCGAGGCGGCATCAGAAGCTGCTCGGAGGCTGATTGAGCGCCTCTGGTCAGGGGTTCTGCAGTCGCTCGTTACCGGGGAGGCGCTGGAGGATCTTGATGCACCGGTAACGAGGCCGGTTGGCGAGGTCGCTAAGGTTTCAGGTGGAATTCAGAAAAGTGGCAAGCGTAGGCCGATCGAGAATAAGTTCCCATTCCTCAGGGTTGCGAATGTTCCCCGCGGTTTGTTGAATCTGTTGGATGTTCATGAGATCGAGCTATTCGACGGAGAAATTGAAAAGTATAGGCTCTCCTATGGGGATCTCCTTGTGGTTGAAGGGAACGGCTCTCCTGATCAGATTGGTCGCGCTGCAATGTGGCGTGATGAGATCAAGGACTGCGTCCACCAGAATCATCTGATTCGAGTTAGTCCGGGCATTTCGCTCGTGCCTGAATATTTGGAATTGGTTTGGAACTCCCCGGAGGTCTCCGCTCAATTGAGATCGGTTGCCGCATCGACGAGCGGGCTGTATACTCTAAACACCAAAAAAGTTAAATCTGTGCAGATTCCCGTACCGGATGTCAAGGATCAGGAAGCCCTTGTGCGCCATGCGCGTGCAACCCGCTCGGCAATTGACGAGGCATCTGCAGTGGTTGCAACGGCGGCTAGCCAGGCGTCGAACTTGCGTAGCGCTCTTCGCAGCGCCGCTTTCTCCGGGACTCTCGTCCCACAGGACCCCGCCGACGAGCCAGCCTCGGTCCTGCTCGACCGTATTCGTGCCCAACGTCTAACTGCCATCAAGTCAGTTCGAAAGCGCGCCCCCCGCAAGACGGCCCCTCCAGGGCAGGAAGAGCTTCCCCAGTGAGCACCATGAGCGCCGATAGGTTGCCAGCCCCGAGTCAGTCCTCCGACCAGCCGGTTCCGACCTCCACCCTCGTCAACCGTCTCTGGTCGTACTGCGAGTTGTTGCGCCACTCCGGCGTTTCGACGCTCGACTATGTCGAGCAGCTCACGTACCTCCTCTTCTTGAAAATGGCCGACGAGCGTGCCAAGCGCCCTGCCAAGTTCCGCCGTAACGTCCCCGAGGCTCCGCTCGTCCCCGAAGGCCGCGACTGGACGAGTCTGACCACCCGGTCCGCCGAAGCGCTGCTCGACCACTACGAGTTCATCCTCAAAGACCTCGGCCAGCGCGGCGGCACGATGCTCGGCGAGGTTTTCACCAAGGCGAGCAACAAGATCCATGAGCCTGCGGTCCTTGAACGTCTGATCAAGGATCTGATTGACCCGCACACCTGGACCAGCGAAAACCAGGACCTCAAGGGCGACGCCTACGAAGGTCTCCTCCAGCGCGGCGCGGAGGACCGTAAGACAGGGGCGGGCCAGTACTTCACCCCGCGTCCTCTCATCGACGCCATGGTCGACTGCGTCCAGCCGAAGATCGGCGAGACGATTACCGACCCGGCCTGCGGCACTGGCGGCTTCCTCATCGCCGCGCACGCGCACATCGCCACCCGTTACGAGGACGAGCTGTACGGCGACGAGGGCCGCAAGCTCCAGACCGGGTCGATCACCGGTTACGAACTGGTCCGCGAGACCGCCCGCCTCGCTCTGATGAACATGCTGCTGCACGGCATCGGTACGTCTGAGGCCAAGCCGCTGATCACCATTCAGGACTCGCTGGCCAAGCCGATCCACAAGCACTACGACATCGTGCTTGCTAATCCGCCCTTCGGCGTCGGCTCGGTGACCGGTGAGGCATACACCGCCCGTACCGATTTCTGGGCGCCCACGACCAACAAGCAGCTCAACTTCGTCCAGCACATCTACAACCTGCTGAAGACCAACGGGCGCGGTGCCCTCGTCCTGCCCGACAACGTCCTCTTCGAGGGAGGCGCGGGCACCACGATCCGCCGCAACCTCCTCGACCTGTGTGACGTGCACACACTGCTCAGGCTTCCGACCGGCATCTTCTACGCCAATGGCGTCAAGGCCAACGTCCTGTTCTTCGACAAGACCGGCCAGCGCTCCGGAGGCCGGCCCGGAACCCGCCAGCTTTGGGTCTACGACTTCCGCACCGACCAGCGCTTCACCCTCAAGCAGCGGCAGCTACGCCGCGAGCACCTTGACGACTTCGTCGCGGCCTACCACTCCGGTGGTTCCGACTTTTCGGCGCGAAAGCCCAGTGAACGGTTCCGTGCGTTCGATTACGATGAGTTGATCGCTCGCGACAAGGTCAATCTGGACTTGACGGTGCTTCAGTCCGCGTCCTCCTCCGGTACGGTCTTCGCGTCCCCCGACGTGATTGCCCAGGAGATCGTGGACGAACTGGAGACGGCTCTGGCCCAGTTCACCGCGGTAGCCCGTGCGCTCAAGCCGAGTACGCAGGCCGTGGACGACAGCACCACCCAAGGCGAAGAAGCACCGGAGCGGTAAGCCGCCGTCACCCGAGCGGGTCGATGGGGCCCATGAGGCTCAGGCCCGCTCGGGGCACGACGGAAGGTAGGGCGAAGCATGACGGTGGGGCGGGGCATCAGCCAGGGAGCGGCGGGGGAGCCGCAGGAAGGCGACTGGACAAGCAAGCGCATAACCGATCGCCTGTGGAAGTTCTACCGGGAGAAGACCAGCACCAAGGCGCTGACTCGCCTGGAGTTCGTCGAGCACATCGCATACCTGCTCTTCCTTAAGATCGACCATGAGCACACCCTGCGGCCCGGACGATTCGCCAAACTGCCTATCGCCCCGGCCGGTACCTGGCCAAAACTCACCGACCTCAACGGCGAGGACCTGCACGCCTTCCTCACCCGCCTGTTGCGTGACCTCGGCAAGCCCAACCCGGATGACCCGCGTAGGGCGACTGCGAGCATCCTCTTCTGCGACGCCCAGCCCTGGAACATCGACCGGATGTCCGAGCTCAGAGGCCTCATCGTCGAGGAGTTCGCCCCGTACCAGTGGACCGCTGTACCGCAGGACGCTCTCGGGGAGGCGTTCTCCTCCATGCTCGCCGAGTGTCGCGAGGACTTCCTCACCAAGCGGCAGACCGGGCAGATCCTCACCCCGCCGCCGCTTCTCGCCGTCGTCGCGAAAGCGCTCGCCGTCACGGGCGAGGACAGAGTAATCGACGCGGCCGGCGGCCTCGGCAGCACGCTCATCGCCGCACACCGGGAGATGGCCGCCTCCGGCACGTACGTCGACTCGACGGCCATCGCGGCCGCCGACATCGACGCCCAGATGTGCCGGTTCGCCACCATGAACATCCTGCTCAACACCGGACGCGTCCTCTCGGACATGCCGCCGGTCTTGCGTGCCGACTCCCTCAAGGCCAAGGGCGTCGCTACCCGCCGGTACCACCGGGACGTGGCTGCGACCGTGGCCATCTGCAACCCCCCGTTCAAGAGCGGCGACATCGTTCCCGACACCGACCAGCGCGACGACTTCTGGGCGCAGAAAGCGGACCTGCCGACCAACTTCCTCCAGCACTTAGCCATCACGCTGCCTCAGGGCGCACGGGCTGCGGTCTTTGTCCCCGACGGTGTCCTCTTCGGCAGTGGTGCCGCTGCCACCGTTCGCGAAGCCCTGCTCAAGAATTGCGACGTCCACACCCTGCTGCGGCTCCCCACTGGCATCTTCCACGGCACCAATTCCAAGTCGAACATTCTCTTCTTCACCAAGTCCGTTCCTCGACCAACCGGCGAGCCTGCCACGCGCGAGCTATGGGTGTATGACGCCAGGACCGACAACCACCACACGGACACCGGCAGGCCCCTCACGGAGGACGGCTTCGCGGACTTCCTCGCCGCCTACCGGCCCGGCGAGAGCGACCATCGAGGGCGCATCCCGTCCCCGCGCTTCCGCCAGTACCCGGTGGATGAACTTCTGGAGAGGCCGAATGTCAGCCTGGACCTGAAAGCCAATCTCGCCGCGACCCTTGACGATTTCGGTTCCCCTGGAGAGATCGCTTTGTCCATCGCCGACCACCTGGACGAGGCGGGCAAGCGCTTCCGCGCGGTGGCGGAGAGCCTCGCTTAGGAGCAGGCGAGGTCTCGGCGGGGAACCAGCCGCGCCACTGGGCCATTCTTTTACGTAGGGTGGCGGCCGCGCTCTATGGAGTGGTCGGGGGATAGCGTGCCCAAGCCTTTCGGGAGAGTGCCACCAGGAGTCGTGCGGGTCACGAGGGGCCGCGGCGGACGGCGACGACGTGCAAGGCCCGGGACGACCATCCACGAGAGCGCGGAACTATATGGGGGCCTGATATCCCCCTCCCGAGCGCGACACCTCGGCCGACTCCGCTCGTAGCAGAGCGTGACTGTGCCGAACAGGGGGAGAGGCGGTATCGGAGTCGGCAGCATGCCCCACGGGTAAGCCGTGGGGTTGGCTGTCTCGCAGCGGGTGTGCCGGGTCGGCCGTCTCCTGCTGTAGGCACCGGGGGTGCCCCGTAGCCGTGCGGTACGTACCGCACGGCACCGTGGTTGACGGGGATCGAGGAGGACGGAGCAGGACGCAGCAGGATGCGAATGTCCGCCTCTGTGGCGTTTCCGCAGGTGAGAGGCGTCACGCTTTTGGGTTCGAGTCCCACCCGCCCCACCGTGGAGCAGTTCTGCAGAAACGATAAGGCGGTCCTTCGGGGCCGCCTTTCGCGCGTTCCGGGGCCGGTCGCGGGGTGCGGTCCGGCGCGGTCGCAGGCGTTCGGGGCGGCTGCGACCGGCGCCGGGGCGGGTGCGGGTGGGGGAGGGCTAGAAGTTCTCGGTCTCCTCCACCAGGTGGCGCAGTACGTCGTCGAGGTCGTGGCGGCGGGCGAAGGCGGCGCGCTGGCGGGCGGCGCCCGAGCCGTCGCGCAGCAGTCCGCCCAGGGTCTTGGCGGCGTGGTCGAGGTCACCGGCGGCGGCCAGCGCCGGGGCGACCAGGTCGAGCAGGGCTTCCGCCAGGTCGGCGGCCGGGAGTTCGACCCCGGTGTACGGGTCCAGGCCGAAGCCCTCCAGCCCGTCGTGAGCGGCCCGCCAGCGCGCGAGCCGTAGGACGTCGTCCCGCAGGGCCGGCTCCGGTACCCGCTCCGCGATGTCGCGCAGGGCCGTGGCCACCAGGGCGCGGCCCAGTTCGGCCTGGAGGACGGCCGTGTCGAGGTCCGGGGACATGTCAAGCGCCCGGATTTCCAGCGTCGGCCAGTTCCCGGACGGGCGGAGGTCCCAATAGACCATCTTGGTGTCCAGCGCGGCCCCGGAGCCGAGCAGGGTCTGGACGGAGCGCCGGAAGTGCGCGGTGGACGTGAAGTGCGGGGGCGGACCGGCGGAGGGCCAGCCCGACCAGGCCATGGCCCGCCAACTGGAGTGGCCGGTGTCGCGGCCGCCCCAGAAGGGGGAGTTGGCCGCCAGCGCGATCAGCGTGGGCAGCCAAGGTCTGACCCGGTTCGAGACCGCGACGGCCGTGTCCACGTCGAGGGTGCCGATGTGGACGTGGCGTCCGCAGCTGACCAGGGTGTCGGTCAGGGCGCCGAAGCGGCGGTGCTGCTCGCGCTGGCGCGGCTCGTCGTCGGTCAGGTGCAACGGCCCTTCCAGGGCCACGACCGGCGAGGGGGCGGCGAGCAGGAGGCAGCCGTGCGCGCGGGCGGCCCCGGCGAGGGTGCGCCGCAGGGCGGCCAGCTCCTCGCGCAGGGTGACCGCGGAATCGGCGACGGGGGTGGCGATCTCCACCTGGTACCGGGTCCCCTCGGCGTGCAGTTCGTGGGGGAGCCCGGCGGCGGTGGCGAGGACGTGCTGAGCGGCCGGGACCACCCGCAGGGTGCGGGCGTCGACCAGGAGGAACTCCTCCTCGACCCCGATGGTGAGGGGGGAGGTGCGGCCGCTCGCGGTGCGCAGGCCGTGGCCCGTGGGGCTGGTGTCACTGGTGCTCGTGGTGCTGTTGCCAGGTTCGATCACTACGCCTCCCTGGACATACGAGTCTTTTCATCATGAGCCGAGCGGGAGGCGAGGAGGTACGACGATTCGGTCAAATGTCCGGTGATGGTGGCGGGTTAGCGGCAGGACCCGGCCAACCCTGGGACACCGGATCCGGGTGGGGAGGGCGTTGCTGATGTGTGAACAACGGCGGACGGCCCCGGGGCCCTCCGCGGCCGCTGGTTATCATCCGCTGTGACCGGTACCGCCTCTCCTCCACAGCCCCGCCGACGGATATTCGCCGACCTGACCCCCTTGCGCACCTCCGCCGACTACCGGCGGCTGTGGGTCGGGAGCACCATTTCCTGGCTGGGACAGGCGATGACCGCCCTCGCCATCTCCCTCCAGGTGTACGAGATCACCGGTTCCAGTTTCTCGGTCGGGTTGGTCGGGCTCTTCTCCCTGGTCCCGCTCGTCGCCTTCGGCCTCTACGGCGGCGCCATCGCCGACACCGTCGACCGGCGCAAGC
This sequence comes from Streptomyces sp. NPDC048383, assembly GCF_040651775.1. NCBI lineage: Bacteria > Bacillati > Actinomycetota > Actinomycetes > Kitasatosporales > Streptomycetaceae > Streptomyces > Streptomyces sp. NPDC048383. The sequence continues at coordinate 48,774 of NZ_JBEZKS010000022.1, read as the reverse complement.
TCGGCCTCCACAGCTCCCTCGGGCTCACCGGGCTGTCCCTCGCCCTGGCCGGAGCGGCGCTGCTCGACTACCACCGGGTGTGGCTGCTCTACGCGGTCGTCGCCCTCCAGGCCGTCTGCGGGGCGCTGAACGGACCGGCCCGGTCGGCCATGATCCCGAGGTTGCTGCCGAAGGAGCAGCTGCCGGCCGCCAACGCGCTGAACTCCGTCACCATGACCACCGGCATGATGGCCGGGCCCGTGCTCGGCGGCGTCATCGTCGGCTGGTGGGGCTACCAGGCGGCGTACGTGATCGACGCCGTGACCTTCGGCGCCGCCCTGTACGCCATGTGGCGGCTGCCGTCGATGCTGCCCGAGGGCGATGGCAAGCAGGGGCGGGCCTCGGTCATGGACGGGCTGCGCTTCCTCGGCACCCGGCCCAACATCCGGATGACCTTCTTCTCCGACCTGGCCGCGATGGTGCTGGCCCAGCCGCGAGCGCTGTTCCCGGCCATCGCCGTGCTCTGGTACGGCGGTGACGCCAGGACGGTGGGTCTGCTGGTGGCCGCCCCCGCGGTGGGGGCGCTGCTCGGCGGGCTGTTCTCCGGCTGGCAGGGGCGGATCCGCAGCCACGGGCTGGCGATCCTGATCTCCGTCGCGGCGTGGGGGCTGGCCGTGGCGGTCTTCGGACTGACCCGGAACCTGTGGGCCGGCCTGTTCTTCCTGGCCGTGGCCGGCTGCGCCGACACCGTGTCCATGGTGTTCCGCACCACGATGCTCCAGGCCGCCACCCCGGACGGCATGCGCGGCCGGCTCCAAGGCGTCTTCATCGTGGTCGTGGCGGGCGGGCCCCGGCTCGGGGACTTCCTCGCCGGAACCACCGCCGAACTCACCTCACCGGCCGTCGCCGTCACCGGCGGCGGACTCGCCTGCGTCCTCGTGGTGGCCCTGCTCGCCGCCCGGTGGCGCGACTTCGCCCGCTACGACGCCCGCTCGCCGCAGGCCTGAACCCCGGGCCGGCCCTCGGCCGCGGGAGACGGCCTACGCGTCCACCGGCTCGCGGGTGCGTTCGCCGCCCCGGTCGCCGGTGTTCCGGGTGCCGGTGGGTTCGAAGAGCAGGATCGACACCTCCTCCTGCGCCACCGGGAGGTGCTCGACCCCGCGCGGGACCACGTACAGCTCGCCCGGGCGCAGGACGACCTCGTCGTCCCGGAGCCGGATCGTGAGGGTGCCGCTCACCACGAGGAACATCTCGTCGGTGTCCTCGTGGCTGTGCCACACGAACTCGCCGTGGAGGCGGGCCGCCTTGACCTCGTAGTCGTTGACGCGGGCGATGCGGCGCGGAGCCCACCGCTCGGTGAAACCGGCGAACTTCTCGGCGATGTTGACCTTCTGTGTCGTCATGTGGACAGGCTGCCCCGGTGGGCGGGGCCGGTCTTGTACGTTCCTGACATGGCCGCCGCCGCACCCCCGCGCAGTTCCGTCTCCGCCTGGCGGCCGCCGGTCGCCGGCATCGCCGAGGTCTTCCACGCCCGCTTCACCGCGCACGCCTACCCGGCGCACGTCCACGACACCTGGACCCTGATGCTCCTCGACCGCGGCCGGGTGGACTTCGCCCTCGACCGGGAGCGGCACGGCGCGGGGGTCCAGGATCCGGTGATCCTGCTGCCGCCCGGCGTTGCCCACGACGGCCGGACCGTCACCGAGACCGGCTTCCGCAAACGGGTGCTGTACCTCGACACCTCCGTCCTGCCCGAACGGTTGACCGGGGCGGCCGTGGACGCCCCGCTGCTGCGTGATCCGGCCCTGGGCGCGCGCCTGGACGGGCTGCACCGGGCGCTGGCCGCGCCCGATCCGATGGAGGCCGAGACGCGGCTGGCCTTCGTGGGGGAGCGGCTGCGGTGGTGGTTGGCGGGGCGGCGGACCGCGCCGTACGAGGCCCCGGGCGCGGGGGTCGCCGTACGACTGCGGGAGCTGCTGGACGCCCGGGTGGTCGAGGGCGTCACGCTCGCGCAGGCCGCGGCCGTACTGGGCGGCGTACACCCCACCCACCTCGTACGGGCCTTCCGGCGGGCCTACGGGCTGCCGCCGCACGCCTACCTGATCGGGCGGCGGGTGGCCCGGGCGCGGGAGCTGCTGTTGGCGGGGACGCCGGCGGCGGAGGCGGCGACGGCGTCCGGGTTCCACGACCAGGCGCACCTGACCCGGCACTTCGGGCGGCACGTCGGGATCGGGCCGGCCGGATTCGCCCGTTCCGGCCCTATGTGAAGGGAAGTTGGCGGGTTCGTCGCGATGCCGTCGCCACCCCTTCCGTTGCATCTCTGTTCGACATGTGACAGTTCGGCGGTCCTCGCCCGCGCCGATGCCCGCGCCGGCGCCGACATCGGCGGACAACGTCGAGGGCATGGTCGTCCTCGACGACGACGCCCGCGGCCGCACCCGACTGCTGCTCGCCAGTGACGACAACGAGTTCCCGCAGCAGATCACCCGGCTCCACCCGCTGGACGTCCGCCTGCCGGCGCGGCGCCACCGGTAGCCCGGGCCCGGGTCCTACGGCCCGACCACGCCCCGGGCCACACCGAGCGCCACCAGGTCCTGGGGACGGATGCGCAGCTGCTCCGCCGTCTCCGGGGCCCGGTCGGCCGGGCGCTTGAGGATGGCCGCCGCCAACTCCGGTGCGATCACCGAGAAGTAGCTGTCCGGGGTCGCCCAGGTGTTCCCGGGCGCGGCCAGCGCGAGCGCGCCGCCCGAACCGCCCTCGCCGATCAGCAGGGTCGTCACCGGGACGGTGGCCGCGGCGAGCGCCGCGAAGGTGTCGGCGATGGCCGCGCCGGCCCCCGCGTGCTCGGCCGCGGCGTCGTTGGCCGCGCCCGGGGTGTCCACCAGGGTCAGCACCGGGATGCCGAGCCGGTCCGCGAGGCGCACCACGCGGGCGGCCGTACGGTAGCCCGCCGGGCGGGTGGCGGTGCCGCACTGGGCGGCGTACGCCACGGCCCGCCCGCCCCGCAGCCCGAACCCGCACAGCATCCCCGGGTCGACGCCGCCGGCGCGGTCCCCGGAGAGCGGCAGCCGCAGGTCGAAGTACGCCTCCAGGTACGCCTCGGCGCGGGGCCGGTCCGGATGCCGGGCCTGGAGGACGGCGTCCCAGCCGGTGGCGGGCGGCGCCACGTCGGCCAACGCGGCCGGGGGCGGCACGGGGTCGGTCGTCCGGGGCGCGGCCAGCACGCGCAGCCAGTCGGCCAGTACGGCGGGCAGCTCCGCGGGGGGCACCACGGCGTCGACGTGCCCGGCGGCGTACTGGCCCTCGGCGGTGTAGGCGGCCGGATCGGCGTCGGCGGGCCGCACCCGGGACCCGGCGAAGCCGACCTGCGCGCCGGGGAGCGCGAGCACCACGTCGGCGCCGGCGCCGAGGGTGGCCCAGCCGCCACCGGTCGTCGGATCGCGCAGCACCGCGAGCTGCGGCAGGCCGGCCGCGCGGGTCCGGACGCACTGCGCGGCCACCCGCTGGAGCTGGGCCAGCGCGAGCATCCCCTCCTGCATGCGGGACCCGCCGGTGGCGATGAGCGAGACCAGCGGCAGGCGGTGCTCGCGAGCGTGCGTGTACGCGGCTTCGAGCCGGTCTCCGGTGCGGCGGCCGAGGGATCCGCCGAGGAATCCGAACTCGAAGGAGATCAAGGCGGCTTGGTGGCCCCCGATGCGGGCGGTGCCGGTCACGACGGACTCCTGCTCGCCGGTACGGGCCGTGGCCCGGGCCCGGGAGGCGTCGTAGCCGGCCCAGGCGAGAGGGCCGTCGACCGGTGACTCCCCTGGCGGGACCGGGAGTTCGGCGAAGCTGTCGGGATCCACGAGGGCGGCGATGGCGGCACGGGCCGAGAGGCGGGTCGTCACCCCCACACCCTAGGCCGCCGCCGTCCGCCCCCGCCCCTCGACCACCGCCGACCCCGCCCCCCCCTACAGCGGTGACTCCCAGCGCAGCGTCGTGCCCCGGGGGCCCGTGGTGGTGCGGCCGTCGTCCGAGACGCTGAGGTGGACGCGGGTCGGGGTCGCGTCGATGGAGACTTCGATCGCGGTGACCCCGCTGCGCCGGTGCGCCGCGGCCAGCGCCCCGCGCAGGGCGGCGAGCAGGTCACCCGCCACCGCGTCCGGCAGCAACGCGTCCACCGCTCCCGCGAAGTGCACCGACGGCTGGAAGCCGAGCAACACCGCCGCCCCACCGGTCTCCCGCAGCACCCGCCCCCGAAACGTCGTCGGCGCGTCGGTCGGCGGCTGCTGAAGGGCGAAGATGGCCGTCCGGACCTCCTGGATCGTGGAGTCCAGCTCGTCGACGGCCCGGCCCAGTTCCTCCCCGACCGTGTCCCCGGAAGGCGCGTTCGAGGATCGTCGCCGAGTGCTCTCCAGCATCATCTCCGTCGCGAACAGCCGCTGGACCACCAGGTCGTGCAGGTCCCGCGCGATCCGGTCGCGGTCCTCGTACACGGCGAGCTGCTCACGGTCGTGCTGCGCGTCCGCGAGGACGAGCGCCAGCGCGGCCTGCGAGGCGAACTGCGAGGCCAGCAGCCGGTCCACGGCGTCGTACGGCGGCCCGCCCCGCTCCCGGGGCAGGGCCAACGTGCCGATCAGCTGCCCGCCGCTCTGCAGCGGTAGCATCATGCTCGGGCCGAAGCGCTCCCGCACATGGGTGGTCATCCGCGGATCCGTCGCCGAGTCCTCGATGAACACCGGTTCCCCGCCCAGCAGTTGCTCCAGCACCGCCGACCCCGGCGCGATCGCCGTGCCGACCAGGTCCCCGGGGTCCCCGTGCGTGGAGGCGGCGACGATCTCCATGCCGCCCTCCGGGGTCGGCTGGAGCACGACCCCGGCCGCCGCGTCCGCCAGCAGCCGGGCCCGCTCGGCCACGCACATCAGGGCGTCGGCGGCCGGCCTGCCCGCCAGCAGGGTGGTGGTCACCGCGGCGGCGCCCTCGATCCAGCGCTCCCGCCGGCGCACGGTCTCGTACAGCCGCGCGTTGCCGATCGCTATCCCCGCCTGCGAGGCCAGCACCCGCAGCAGCGCGAGGTCCTCTTCGGTGAAGGGGCCCCCGCCGCGCTTCTCCGTGAGGTACAGGTTCCCGAAGACCTCGGTGTGCACCCGGATCGGTACGCCGAGGAACGCGCGCATCGGGGGATGGCCCGGCGGGAAACCGGCCGAGCGGGGGTCCCGCGTCAGGTCGTCCAGGAGCAGCGGTCGCGGGTCGGTGATCAGGGCTCCGAGCAGGCCGGAGCGGCCGTCGGGCAGCCGGGGGATCGCGGCCCGTTCGGCCTCCGTCAGGCCGACGGTGAACAGCCTGGTCAGCCGGGCGCGCTCGGGGTCGATGACCCCGAGCGCGCCGTACCGCGCCGTGCACAGCTCGGCGGCGGATTCCACGATGTGCTGGAGGGTGGCGTGCAGTTCCAGTTCAGAGCCGACGCTGAGCACCGCTTCCAGCAGGACCGGGAGACCGGCCGTCGTGGCGGGGGCCGATTCCCGCGTCATCCGGCCAACGGGTTGAGAACCATGGGGGCGATCTTTCCTTCCAGCATCGCGCCGAGCCCGAGCACGGCGCACACGTCGGGCCGTTCCGCGATGGCCACGGGCATTCCGGTCTGGTCCCGCAGCATCTGGTCCAGGCCGGGCAGCAGGGCGCTGCCGCCCACCATCATGATCCCCCGGTCCGTCAGGTCGGCGACCAGGTCGGGCGGGCAGTCGCGGAGCACCTTGCCGATGCCGTCGAGCACGGCGGTCAGCGGGGTGTGGATGGCGTCGCGGACGGCCGCGGTGTCCACGTGCACGGAACGGGCGAGTCCGGTGGCCACGTCGCGGCCGTGGATGAGGGTGGAGGTCGGGCCGCCGGCGGTGAGGCCGTTGCCGTGCAGGGCCAGCTGGAGCGGGCGGACGGCCTGGCTCGGGAGCATCAGCTCGTGGGCGTGGCGCAGGTGCTGGACCACGGCGTGGTCGATGGCCTCGCCACCGACGGGGATCCGCTGGGCGGTGACGATCGAACCGAGGGACAGGACCGCGACCTGGGTGGCCGCCGCCCCGCACACCATGATCATCGTCGCGGTCGGCTGCTCCACGGGCAGGCCGCAGCCGACGGCCGCCGCGATCAGGGTGTCGACGAGTTCGACGCGCCGGGCGCCGAGCCCCACGAGGGTCTCGACGGTGGCCCGCTGGGCCAGCGGGTCGGCATCGTGCGGGGTGCACGCGGCGGCGCGCAGTCGGGGCTTGCGGCGCAGTGCGCGGCGCAGCTTCTCGCCGAGCAGGTGACGCAGCATCCGCTGGGCCATTTCGATGTCGACGACGGTGCCGCCGGAGACCGGACGCGCGACCCGGATGTAGTCGGGCGTACGGCCCGTCATCCGTTCCGCGAAGGTACCGACGGCGATCAGCGCGCCGGTCCGCGTGTTGACGGCGGCGACGCTGGGCTCGTCGACGACCAGTCCGGCGCCCTTGACGTACACGCGGGTCCTGGCGGCTCCCAGGTCGACGGCGACGTGGCAGCGGCGCAACTGCTCAAGACTGACGGTCACGGCAGATCCTCCCGAGAGCACTGACGCAAGGGACCGGCGGGTGCCGGTCGCATTTCATATCTTCTCGGGTAAATGGGGTGCCGCGCCCGTTGGAATGCTCCGGGCGGGGTGGGTCGCACGGGTCCGGAGGTGCTGCACGGGGGTGGATTTCTGTACCGACAGGCCGCAGGATGCGCGCACGTCCGCGCTACTGGCGCGTAACAAGGTAAAGGGGACCCGATGCTGACGCCCCGCCAGACGATCCTCGCGCTCCTGGCGCTATGCGCCGCCCTGCTCGCGCCCCTGCCGGCCCACGCGGCCGCCGGCGGCGCCCAAGCCGGCGCCGCGCCCGCCGCCGTCCGCAATCCGGTGGTCCTCGTCCACGGTTACAACGCCGACCCGGGCGTCTGGGGATCCCTGCGGGAGGACCTGAAGGCCGACGGGTACACCGACTCGGAGCTGTTCTCGTGGGGTTACGACACCCACCAGTCCGTCAACGAGGTCCTCTCCGGACGCCTCGCCGCGTACGTCGACCAGGTCCGCCGGCAGACCGGCGCCGCCCGGGTCGACATCGTCGGCCACTCCTTCGGATCCCTCGTCAGCCGCTGGTACGTCAAGTACGGCGGCGGCGGCGCGACCGTCGGGCGCTGGATCTCGCTGGCCGGCCCCAACCGCGGCACCTCCACCGCCTGGGCCTGCGCCCTGTGGGACCAGGCGTGCCGGGACATGACCCCCGGCTCCTACGTCGTGAAGAACCTGGCCGCCGGGGACGAGACCCCGGGGGAGGTGCGGTACGCGACCTTCTGGTCGGAGTGCGACGAGATCGTCAACCCCGACAGCAGCGTCCCGCTCACCGGCGCGACCAACACGCCGGTCGGCTGCCTGGACCACAACGACCTGCTCGGCGATGACGCCACCTCGGCCGGAGTCCGCGCCTTCCTCGCCTCCTGACCCGCTCGCGCTCAGGCCGCCCCGGGCGCCCCGCCGTCGACGTCGACCACCCGCTGGAGCAGTCCGTACGTGAACTCCGCCACGCGGGGGCGGCCCGACGCCGTGAACGCGAGGCGCAGGCGGGTCGGGGCGGTGCCCTCCATGGGTAGCGCCGGGGCGAAGGCCCGCGCGACCTCGTCCACCGTCGCCGACCAGGGCCGCAGGTCGGCGGCCGTCTCCAGGACGGGCCCCGGCACGCCCGGGGCCCGGACCAGCCACTCGTTCCACACCGCCCCGTCCGGCGCGGCCAGCACCTCGAAGCGCAGCTCCGGCCAGAGGGGGAGCGCCCACAGCAGCGCCTCGCACTCCAGGTCGCCGATGGTCCGTCGCTCCACGGACTCCGCCGGCCCGAGCACGGAGCGGTAGCGGGCCAGGGCGCCGCGGGAGCGGGGCGAGCGGACCATGGCCTGCCAGCGCTTGTTGGCCTCGCGCTGCTCGGCGAGGCCGGCGCCCGTGCGCAGCCGGGCCTGCTCGGCGAGGTCGGGCTGGAAGTCGGCCATCCGGCGCAGCAGGACCAGCTGGAACGCGGTCGGGCCGAAGGTCGTGCGGGCGCCGGGACGCGGGTGCGCAGTCATGGAGGCAAAGATTCCACACAGGATCCTTACGAACCCGCGATGCGGAAGTCGCGGTCGACCGCGTAGCCTGCGGGCGCCATGGACTACTGCCACGCCTGTCGGAGGCACCTCAACGGCGCACTCGCGTGCGCCGGCTGCGGAACTCCGGCCGCCCACCTGATACCCGCCGCGCCGACCACGGGGGCAGTGCCCCCTGCCGTGCCGCCCGGCTCCGACCCACCCGCCGCGTTGTCGGAGGTGTTCGCCGACTCGCTCGTGGTGCTGTCCGGCCCGGACGAGGGCAGGGCCGGTGCCCGTCGGCGGGCCGGCGGCCGCCGCCGGACCCGGCGCACCGTGCTGTCCGTGGGCCTCGGGCTGGCGCTCGCGGCCGGCAGCTCGATCGCGGTGGCCCGGATCGTGACCGAGGACGATGGCGTCGACCGCGCCGCCAAGGTCGTCATGAAGGACGAGACGGAGCCGCAGCAGGCGGTTCCGGCGCCGACCCTGACCACCGGTGCGGCGCCGTCGGCCAAGGCGGGCGGGGGCGCCGGGACGGCGAAGGCCACCGCGGGCGCCGCGAAGTCGGCCGGGCCCGCGGGGTCGCCGAGCGCGTCCCCGTCCGGATCGGCGGCGCAGGCCTCCGCCTCGGCCAAACCGGAGCCCTCGCAGAGCAGTACCGGGGGCGGGGTCTCCGTACGGCCTTCGAGGCCCGCGCAGCCCGCGCCGAGCACCTCCGCGACGTCGAATCCGCCGCAGCCCACGCCCACGAAGACCAAGCCGGCGAAGCCGACCCCCAAGCCGACGCCCACCGAGGACGACGACTGCTGGTTCATCTGCTGGTGAGCCGCCGGGCGGTCAGCCCAGCATCCTCCTGAGCAGGTCCCGCAGCGCCGTGCGCTCGTCCGCCGACAGCCCGGCCAAGGGCTCGCGGGCGAAGTCCAGGGACTCGCGCAGTCGCTCCGCCGTGTGCAGGCCCTCCTGCGTGGGCGCGGCCAGCTTCACCCGGCGGTCGGCCGGGTCCGGACGGCGTTCGACCAGGCCGCGGGTCTCCAGCCGGTCGATGATGCCGGTCACGTTGGACGGCTCGCAGCGCAGCGTCTGCGCGATGCGGCGCATGGGCAGCGGCTCCATGGACAGCAGCGCCAGTACCCGGGCCTGGGCTCCCGTGAGCTGGTGGCGCGCGGCGGCGTCCTCGTACTCCATGTGGTAGCGGGCCACGACGTCGCCGATGAGCTCGACGACCTCAAGGGTCACTGGGTCTGTGCGACGACTGGGCATGACACCAGCGTACCCATTTACTTGACAACATGAAATATCCAGCTGCATGGTTGTTTCATGTGGTGAAGCACTTTCGGGTGCGACACCGTCCTCCCCCTCAGGTCATCAGGAGTGCCCCATGTCCGAGATCCCTGCCGTCAGCCGCGAATGGCACCTCGTCCGCCGCCCGCAGGGCTGGCCCGTCGCCGAGGACTTCGCCCTGCGCGAGGTTCCGGTGTCCGCCGAGCCCGCGCCCGGCCGGATCCTGGTCCGCAACCTGCACATGTCCGTCGACCCGTACATGCGGGGCCGGATGAACGACACCAAGTCCTACGTACCGCCCTTCCAGCTCGACGAGCCGATGCAGGGCGGTGCGGTCGGCGAGGTCGTCGCCTCCGCCGCCGAGGGCTTCGCCGTCGGCGACCACGTCCTGCACCACCTCGGCTGGCGCGAGTACGCGGAGCTCGACGCGAAGTACGCCACCAAGGTCGACGCGAAGCTCGCCCCGCTCTCCGCCTACCTCGGCGTCCTCGGCATGCCCGGCCTGACCGCCTACGCGGGCCTCTTCGAGGTCGCCTCCTTCAAGGAGGGCGACGCCGTCTTCGTCTCCGGCGCCGCCGGTGCCGTCGGCGGTCTCGTCGGCCAGTTCGCGAAGATCAAGGGCGCCTCCCGGGTGATCGGCTCCGCCGGCTCGGACGAGAAGGTGACGCTCCTCACCGAGAAGTACGGCTTCGACGCCGCCTTCAACTACAAGAACGGCCCCGTCGCCGAGCAGCTGCGCGCCGCCGCCCCCGAAGGCATCGACGTCTACTTCGACAACGTCGGCGGAGACCACCTGGAGGCAGCGATCTCCTCGCTGAACGTCCACGGCCGCGCCACCCTCTGCGGCGCCATCGCCGGCTACAACGACACCGAGCCCGCACCGGGCCCGCGCAACCTGATGATGGTCATCGGCAAGCGGCTGCGGCTCCAGGGCATCCTCGTCGGGGACCACTCCGACCTCCAGCAGCAGTTCGTCCAGGACGTGGCCGGCTGGCTGAACTCCGGCGAGCTCCGCTACGACGAGACGGTCGTCGAAGGCGTCGAGAACGCCACCTCGGCCTTCCTCGGAATGCTCCGCGGCGAGAACACCGGAAAGATGATCGTTTCCTTCACCGGTTAGGCTCACTGCACACCGTCGTGATCGTGGGCGCGCATCACGGCGATTCATCCGGAGGATTTGCTTTCATGTCCATCACCCAGTCCGACGTCAAGTACACCGCCGTGGCCACCGCCGAGAACGGCCGTGACGGCCGCGTCGCCACCAGCGACGGCACGCTCGACGTCGTCGTGAACCCGCCGAAGGAGCTCGGTGGCAACGGCGAGGGCACCAACCCCGAGCAGCTGTTCGCCGCCGGCTACAGCGCCTGCTTCCAGGGTGCCCTCGGTGTCGTCGCGAAGAACGAGAACGCCGACATCTCCGGCTCCACCGTCACCGCCGAGGTCGGCATCGGCAAGAACGACGACGGCTTCGGCCTGATCGTCAAGATCTCCGCCGTGATCCCCAACGTGGACGCCGCCACCGCCAAGGACCTCATCGAGAAGGCCCACCAGGTCTGCCCGTACTCCAAGGCGACCCGCGGCAACATCACGGTCGAGCTGGCCGTCTGACACCCGCCGTACGCGGCGAAGGCCGCACCCCTCCCGGAGGGGTGCGGCCTTCGCCGTAAACTGACCCCATGCGTGATCTTGCGGGGGGCTTCCGGTACTTGCTGGCCGGACAGCGATGGGTGTTCGGACACGGCCGCTGGCTGGGCTTCGGCCTGCTGCCGGGCCTCGTCGCGCTGGTGCTGTACGTCGGCGCGCTGATCGGGCTGTTCCACGGCGCCGACGACTTCACCGCCTGGGCGACGCCCTTCGCCTCGGACTGGTCCTCGCCGTGGCTCGACGTCTTCCGCGGCACGCTGACCGCGTTGGTCTTCGCCCTCGGCCTGTTCCTCGCCGTGATCACCTTCACCGCGGTGACCCTGCTGGTCGGCCAGCCCTTCTACGAGTCGCTCTCCGAGCAGGTGGACCGGACCGAGGGCGGCGAGGTCCCCGAGTCGGGCCGCTCCCTGTGGGCGGACCTCTGGATCTCCGCCCGGGACAGCCTGCGGCTGCTGCTGCGCGTGGCCCTGTTCGGCATCCTGCTGTTCGCCCTCGGGTTCATCCCCGTGATCGGCCAGACCGTCGTCCCCGCCCTCGGGTTCTGCGTCTCCGGCTTCTTCCTCACCCAGGAGCTCACCTCCGTCGCCCTCCAGCGGCGCCGCGTGGACCTCGACGAACAGCTGACCCTGCTGCGGGGGCGCCGCGCGCTGGCCCTCGGCTTCGGGGTGCCGCTGGTGCTGGTGTTCCTCGTCCCGTTCATCGCCGTGTTCCTGATGCCGGGCGCGGTGGCCGGGGCGACCCTGATGGCCCGCGAACTGGTCGGCGCCGACGAGGAGCCCCCGACGGGCGGGGCGCCGGACGCGAAGGGTGGGCCCGGCGGGTTCGGCCAGGCGCCCCCGGTCCCGGGCTTCGGCCCGCCGCCGTCCTCGTACGCGTAGGCCCGCGGACCGGAGGTCACGCCGCCCTGCGGCGCAGCAGAGTGATCGCCCCGGTGGTGTCCTCGCCCGCGTGGGCGGCCGGATCGGCGGCCAGTCGCTCCCGCATCAGGTCCAGGTACGGGGTGATCAGCTCGGCGCTGACGCCCTGCTCGGCGGCGGTCGTCAGCAGGGTCGCACCGGCCGTGACCTGCATGGCCAGGTTGGACTCGACCCCTGAGGTGAAGTCCCGGGAGGCCAGCCGCTCGGCGGCGTCGCCGACGAAGAACCCCATCGCGCCCAGCCATTCGGACAGCAGCGGGGACAGGCTCGCGGGGGCGATGTCCTCGCCCTCGATCAGGGCGTAGGCGTGCGAGATCCCCGCGAACAGCCCGTACATCGCGCTGAGCAGCGCCACGTCGTGCAGGGCCGCGTGCCCCGGGTCCTCGCCGACGAAGCGGGCCCCGGCCGGGACCTCCAGGGCGCCCCGGTGGGTGTCGAACAGGGCGCGCGAGCCGCTGTAGAAGACGTAGCCGCCGGCCGTCGGGGCGCCGATCATCGATGGCGTGCCCATGATCCCGGCGTCCAGGAAGCGGGCGCCGCGGGCCTGCGCCCAGGCGGCTCGGGCCCGGCCCTCGGCGGGGGTGCCGGTGGTGAGGTTGACCAGGTCCTTGCCGTTCAGGTCGACGCCGTCGAGGGCGGCGTCGACCGACTCGTCGTCCAGCAGGCAGAGCACGATCAGGTCGTTCGCCGCGACCGCGGCGGCGGGGTCGGCGGCGACGAGGGCGCCTTCGGGGGCCAGGGCCTCGGCCTTGGCGGCGGTGCGGTTCCAGACGGTGAGCGGGTGCCCGGCGGCGAGCCAGGTGCGGGCGAGGGCGGTCCCCATGGCGCCGAGGCCGAGGAGGGTGAGCGGGGTCTGCGGGGTGTGCGTGTCGGTCATGCCGTTTAGCCTGGTGGCAGGCGGTGAACCGCTCAAGTACGCACTTCGGAGTGGGTGGTTACCTCGAAGTGAGCGAGCAGGTGGGGAGGGGTGCGCGATGGCGCTGACACGCAGGCCCGGGGCGGATCACTGCGGGATCGCCGCGGCGATGTCGGTGATCGACGGCAAGTGGAAGGTCTCGCTGCTGTGGGAGTTGGACCAGCATCCGGGGCGGCGCTTCGGCGAGCTGCGCCGACTGGTCCCGGGCGTCTCGGAGAAGGTCCTCGCCGCGCAACTGCGCGAGCTGGAGGCGGACGGAATCGTCCACCGGGAGGTGTACGACGAGGTCCCACCCCGAGTGGAGTACTCGCTGACCCCCCTCGGCCAGGAACTGAACACGGCCCTGGAGGCGCTGGGCGCCTGGGGAAGCCGACACCTCCTACCGACCCCTGCCCCGGCCGCCGCCGGCTGACCGCCGCCCGACGGGTCGGGCGGCGGCGCGGGCGGTCCCGTCGGGCGGGCTCCCGTCAGGCGGTGGGCCGGGCGGGATCCTCGGCGGGCACCTCCGCCGTCACCACGCCCTCCCGCGTCGGGCCCGCCTCCGCGAGCAGCGTCCCGCCCGGGGCCCACACGGCCGAACGGCCGCAGCCCGTCCACCGCCCGGCCGGGCCGACGTGGTTGGCGAGGACCACGTACAGGCCGTGGTCCCGGGCGATGCCCGGGTAGATCCGGGCCCGTTCGGCGATCCCGTCGCCCGAGCCGTACAGGGTGCTCGCCAGGTGGACCCGGCAGCCGTCGGCCGCCGCCCGGCCGGTCAGCTCCGGGAAGTGGTTGTCGTAGCAGACGCCCAACGAGAAGCGGATGCCGCCGAGTTCGAAGCGTCCGTCGCCGGTGCCGGCCCGGAAGGCGTCGTGTTCCCGCTGGTAGAGGTGCTGCTTCGGGTACGTGGTCAGCAGCGCGCCGTCCGCGCCGTACACCAGCGTCGCGATGAAGGGCCGGCCCCCGTCGGCGGCCGGCAGCGCCACGTTGACCGCGACGGCGACGCCCGCGGAGCGCAGCGGGTCCAGGCGGGGGTCGTCGGCGGCGGTCCACAGCCCCGGATCGGCGGCGAGCGCCTCCAGTTCGTAGCCGGTGAGCGTGAACTCGGGGAACACGACCAGCTCGGCGTCCTGTGCGCGGGCGGCGGCGGCCAGGCCCGCCGCCCGCGCGGCGTTGGCCCCGATGTCGGCGGGGACGCAGCTCAGTTGCGCGGCGGCGATCCTCACGTGCCGGCCCCGGCCGTTTTGACCGGCGACGCGACGAACCGCGCCTCCAGGGACTCGACCACGACGTGGTGGTCGGAGTACGGCGAGTCGGTCACCGCGCATCCGCGCCGGACCTCGCTGCTGAACAGGTAGTCGATCTTCGCGCCGGAGCCGTGCGTGGCCCGCCCGGTGCGCGCGGTGCCGCTCTGGTCGCACTCCCGGTAGCCGCCGTCCAGTTCGGGGCGTGCGGTGTAGAGACCGGCGGGCCAGACCCAGGCGTCCTTGGGGTTCGTGGAGTCGGGGGGGAGGGCGTTGAAGTCCCCGCCGAAGACCGTGCCCGGGAAGGTGTTCACGACCGCCTTGATCTCCTTGAGCTGGTCGTCCCGGTAGTCCCACGTCGGGTGGTCCGGGTTGCTGCCCAGCGGCGAGAGGTGGACGTTGCACAACCGGACCTTCAGCTCCGCCGACGTGGCGCACTGGAAGGGCCGCTGCTGGCCGACGTACGGCTGCGTCGTCGGGTACTCCCGGGCGTCCGTCAGCTGCCCCTTGAGCACGATCGCGGTACCGATCCGGTCGGCCCGCCCGGTGTCCTCGCCGCAGCGGCTGTTCCACTTGCCGGCGGCGCCCTGGGACCACTGGTACGGGGCGAAGCTCTTCGTCCAGTCCGGGCCCAACTGGGTCATCAGGGCGGTGAGGTCGTCCTCGCAGACCTCTTGGAGCAGTACGGCCCGCACGCCCTGGTCCCGGACCTGGCCCTTCACCACGTCGATCTTCTGCTGCGGCGTACCGGTGCCCTCGCAGTGCCACGTGGCGCGCTGCGAGCCGCACATGTTCCAGGACATGACCTGGTACGGCGTCGTGGCGGCGGTGGCCGACGGCGCCCCCGGGCCGGTGGCGAGCAGCAGGGCGGTCAGGACCCCCGCGCCCCTCCTCAGTACTGCGGACGTGCTCATGAAAACTCCCCGTTCTCGGACGACTTGGTCGCCGATCAAGGTATCCGCACGTCCGGCCGGGTCAGTTGGCGGGCCCGGGGCCCCGGAGCAGGGTCAGGAAGGAGCGGAACGCGGCGGGCATGTCCACCGATTCGGGGGCGAGGAGCCACTGGTACTGGAGGCCGTCCATCACCGCCGTCAGCAGCGGGGCGGCCTCCTCCGGGGTCAGGCCCGAGGGCAGTCGCTCCCCGAACTCGGTGCGCAGCACCGCCGCCATCTCGCCGCGCACCTGCGCGTAGCGCTCGGTGAAGAAGTCCCGGGCCGGGTGGCCGTCGGTCACGCTCTCGCCCAGCAACGCGGAGAAGGTCTGCACGATGCCGGGCCGCATGGCGTTGTACTCGACCAGCGAATCCAGCAGGTCCAGCCGCCAGGCGCCGCCCGCGACGCGCGAGCCGCCCCCGGTGTCCCAGCGGTCGCGTTCCTCCAGCACCGCCACGAGCAGGGACTCCTTGGTCGGGAAGTAGTGCAGCAGCCCCTGCTGGGTCAGCCCCACGCGCTCGGCGACCGCACCGAGGGCGGCGCCCCGGTACCCCCGCTCCGCGATCACCTCGACCGCCGCGCGGACGATCTCGCCGCGCCGCTCCTCGCTCCTCGCCCTGGCCATCGCCGGCACCCCTTCCGTTTCGCCCGCCAGCAGGACCGTACGGCATTCGAATGTCACGAACCCATCACGAACCCTACCGTTCACCAGGCAACAGGTCCACCATGGGGCCACCGCACCCACCGCACCCACCGCACCGCACCCAACGAGGAGGCACGGCCGTGACCGATGCTGCCCAGAACGGCGACCGGACCCGCGACGAGATCCGGAACGAGATCCGGAACGAGACCCGCGACCCGAGCGGGGACCGGATCCGCGAGGACGCCGTGGAGGCGGCGCTCGGCAAGCTGGACCTCGACACCAAGACCCGCCTGTTGGCCGGTCAGGACATGTGGTCCCTGCCCGCCCTCCCCGAGATCGGCCTCGGCTCCCTGATCATGTCCGACGGCCCCATCGGCGTGCGCGGCGTGCGCTGGACCGCCGACGACCCGTCGATCGCCCTGCCCTCGCCGACGGCCCTGGCCGCGTCCTGGGACCCGGCCCTCGCCCGCCGGGCGGGCCGCCTGCTGGCCCAGGAGGCCCGCCGCAAGGGCGTCCACGTCCTCCTGGCGCCGACCGTCAACCTGCACCGCTCGCCGCTCGGCGGGCGGCACTTCGAGTGCTACTCCGAGGACCCGTACCTGACCGGCGAGATCGGCAGCGGCTACGTCAACGGCGTGCAGGACGGCGGGGTCGGCACCACCGTCAAGCACTTCGTCGGCAACGACGCGGAGACCGAGCGCTTCACCGTCGACTGCGTCATCGCCCCGCGCCCGCTGCGCGAGCTGTACCTGGCGCCCTTCGAGGCCATCGTGGCCAACGCCCACCCGTGGGGGATCATGACCTCCTACAACCGGATCAACGGCACCTCGATGACCGAGAACGCCCACCTGGTCAACGAGGTCCTGCGCGACGAGTGGGGCTTCGACGGGTACAACGTCTCCGACTGGATGGCGGCCCGCTCCACCACCGGTGACATCCTCGGCGGCCTCGACGTGGCCATGCCGGGCCCCGACACCGTCTACGGCCCCGCCCTCGCCGCGGCCGTCCGGGCCGGCGAGGTCCCCGAGTCCGCGGTGGACTCCGCCGTGCGCAACGTCCTGCGCCTCGCCGCCCGCGTGGGCGTCCTGGAGGGCGCCCCGCCCGCGGTCACCGAGGTGCCGGACGCCGTGGACGGGCAGGCCCTGGCCCGGGAGATCGCGGCCCGCGGCTTCGTCCTCGTACGCAACGAGGGCGGCGCGCTGCCGCTCGCCGGCGGCCGTACCGTCGCCCTGCTCGGCGCCGCCGCCCGCGACGCGCGCATCCTCGGCGGCGGCAGCGCCACCGTGTTCCCCGAGCGGCTGATCACCCCGCTGGGCGGCCTCACCGCGGCCCTCCCGGAGGGCGCCCTGACCTTCGCCGTCGGCGCCGACCCGAGCGACGAGCTCGCCCCCGCCGACACGGGCTTCACCCTGCGGGCCGTCTGCCGCGACGCCTCCGGCGCCGTCCTCGGCGAGGGCGGCCTGCCGAGCGGCCAGGTCCAGTGGATCGGCGAGGACCTGCCCGTGGGGGTCTCGTACGGGACCATGGCGAGCATCGAGGTCACCGGCACCTTCCTGCCGCGCGAGAGCGGCGACCACGCCTTCGGCACCCGGGGACTGGGCGCCTTCGCCCTCACCGTCGACGGTCAGCTCCTGTGGGAGGGCGTCCAAGAACCGGGCGACGAGGCCGACCCCTTCGAGGCCTTCTTCGGCGCCCCCAGCGAACGCGCCCGGATCCCGCTGACCGAGGGTCGGCCCGTGGAGGTGTCGCTGACCTACCAGGTCCCCGACACGGGGGCGATGCCGCTCAAGGCGATCATGTTCTCGCTGCTCCACCTCGGCCCGCGGCGCGACGCCGACGACCTGATCGTCGAGGCCGTGGAAGCCGCCCGGAACGCCGACACCGCCATCGTGGTCGTCGCCACCACCGAGCGGGTCGAGTCCGAGGGATTCGACCGCGAGGACCTCGCCCTGCCGGGCCGTCAGGACGACCTGGTGCGGGCCGTCGCCGCCGTGAACCCGAACACCGTCGTCGTGGTCAACGCGGGCTCCCCGGTGGAGCTGCCCTGGCGCGAGGAGGTCGCCGCGGTCCTGCTGACCTGGTTCCCCGGGCAGGAGGGCGGGGCCGCGCTGGCCGACGTGCTCCTCGGGGACGCCGAGCCCGCCGGGCGCCTGCCCACCACCTGGCCCGTCGCCCTCGCCGACGCGCCCGTCACCGAGGTGATCCCGACCGGGGGGCGCCTGGAGTACGCGGAGGGGCTCCTCATCGGCTACCGGGCCTACGAGGCCCACTCCGTCGTGCCCGCCTACCCCTTCGGACACGGGCTCGGCTACACGGACTGGGCGTACGAATCCCTGGAGGCCGGCCCCGAGGGCGTGCGGGTCCGGCTCACCAACACCGGCACCCGGCCGGGCCGCGAGGTCGTCCAGATCTACCTGGCGCCCGTCGCCGACAGCGTGGAGCGGCCCGCCGGCTGGCTGGCCGGCTTCGCGGGCGTCGACGCCGGCCCCGGGGAGAGCGTCGAGGTGGACATCGCCCTGCCTGCCCGCACCTTCGAGATCTGGGACGAGGAGGCCCGCGACTGGCGTCGGATCGGCGGCCGCTACGAGGTCCGCGCGAGCCGCTCGTACGCCGACACGCGTCTGACGGCCACGCTCGACCTGGCCTGAGCCGGGCGGACCCGGCTCGGCTCGGCTCGACCTGACCCGGGCCGGACCGGGTCCGGCGGCGCGTGACGCGCCGTCACCCGAACCGCCGTCGCGCGACCCGGCGGCCCCGGCGCGGACCCCGCGCCCTCCGCCGCCCGACACGCCGAGAGGCCGAATGGCCTGAAGTCGACCCTCGCGCGGCCCCCGGAACGGATCGGAGGCGGGACCTGACACCCGCCTCCGGTCCTCCGCGTCAACGCGGCGGCTCGGCCGCCGTCACCTGCCGGTGGGCCAGTTCGGCCAGCCGTGCCTGCCCGTCCTTGCCCGGGTGGAACCAGTCCCAGTGGCTCAACTGATCCGCCGCGAACGGGTACTGGAACACCGCGCCACCGTCGTAGCGGCACAGCGCGTCCTTCCCGCAGACCTCGCGCAGGACCTCGTTGTACTCGACCACCCGCGCCCGCACCTGCTCCCGGCGGGCCGTGGCCCGGGCGGTCACCGACAGCGGTTCGGCCAGCATGGACTGACAGATCCCCAGCTTCCAGATCTGCCGCACCATCGGGGTGTCCTTGCCCTGCTCCCACAACCGTTGCAGGTCGGGCACGGAGGACACGTACACCTGGGAGGTCGGCGAGGCCGCCCGCAGCTCCTTGAGGGCCTTGTCGAACCCGTCGCGGAACTCCGCCACCGGGGTCATCGACGAAGCCGTCGGCCGGCAGGCGTCGTTCGAGCCCACCATCACCGTGACCAGGTCGGGCTTGTGTGCGGCCGCCGCGGTCAGCTGCGCCGACAGGTCCGCCATCCGGGAGCCGGTCACCGCGTAGTTCCAGCTGCGCGACGGCGCCTGCGCCTCGCCCAACAGGCGCGCGGCGAGGGAGCGGACCAAGGGGTCGTTCCCGGTCGCCCAGGACGCCTCCGGGCAGTCCGCCAGCACCGAACACGCGTCGAAGCCCCGGGTGATGGAATCGCCGACGGCCGCGATCGAGGTGGGCGCCGTGTTCCAGCGCGGCGCGGACTGCGCCCCCCGCTCGCCCCCGTCCGCCGGACCGCTCCCGTCGCAGGCCGTGAGGGACGCGGCCAGGGCGGCCACCGCCACGCCCGCGCCCGCGAGGGCCCGGCGCGCGCGGCGGCGCGGAGCGGTGGTGCGCATGGGGTGGTCCTCCCTCGTCGCCCCCGGTCCTCCGGGGACGTCCTGCTGAGTGAATGCTCGGCGTTCGACGGCCTCCGAGCGACCGTACGTCACACCATGACCCTTGGCGCACGGTAGCTTTTTCCCGTGGCGTTTCGGCCGCCAGTGCCGATGCGCAATGTCAAATAATTTCCGTTACATTACATCACGTCACATACTGTCCGTTTTATGGAGTTTATTCCCGACCTCGTCCCACACTGGAGGTCCCGGTGACGACACGTGGAGTTCTGTACGTGCATTCCGCGCCGCGCGCGCTCTGCCCGCACGTGGAATGGGCTGTGGCGGGCGTGCTCGGGGTGCGGGTGAACCTCGACTGGATCCGTCAGCCCGCCTCCCCCGGCACCTGGAGAGCCGAGTTCTCCTGGCAGGCCGAGGCGGGCACCGCTTCCCAACTCGCCTCCGCGCTGCGCGGCTGGCACCTGCTCCGCTTCGAAGTGACCGCCGAACCCTGTCCGACCGCCGAGGGCGAGCGCTACAGCTCCACCCCGGAACTCGGCATCTTCCACGCCGTCACCGGCATGCACGGCGACATCCTGATCCCCGAGGACCGGCTGCGCGCCGCCCTCGCCCGCTCCGTACGCGGCGAGACCAACCTGGAAGCCGAGATCGCCAAACTCCTCGGCAAGCCCTGGGACGACGAACTGGAACCCTTCCGGTACGCCGGCGAGGGCGCCCCGGTTCGCTGGCTCCACCAGGTCGTCTGACGGCCCCGCCCGAGGTCGGTACGTGAAGGGCCCCGCCCGGCAGCAGCCGGGCGGGGCCCTTCACGTCGTACGGGACCGCGGATCAGACGCTGCGGAACGCGAGCGTCACGTTGTGACCGCCGAAGCCGAACGAGTTGTTGATCGCCGAGATCGGGCCGTCGACGGGCAGCTTGCGCGGCTCGCCGCGCACGATGTCCGCGTCGATGTCGTCGTCGAGCTCGGTGACGTTGATCGTCGGCGGGGCGATCCGGTGGTACAGCGCGAGGACGGTGGCGACCGTCTCGATGCCGCCCGCGCCGCCCAGCAGGTGACCGGTCATCGACTTCGTCGCGGAGATCGCGATGTGGTCGAGGTCGTCGCCCAGGACCTTGCGCAGGGCCTTCAGCTCGGCCGTGTCGCCCTGCGGGGTCGAGGTGGCGTGCGCGTTCAGGTGCACCAGCTCGGACGGGTCCAGGTTGGTGTTGTCGAGCAGGTTCTGCACCGCGGCCGCCACGCCGCGGCCCGTCGGCTCCGGCTGCGCGATGTGGTGGCTGTCCGCGGACAGGCCCTGGCCCAGCACCTCGCAGTAGACGCGGGCGCCGCGCTTCGCGGCGTGCTCGGCGGACTCCAGCACCACGACGCCCGCGCCCTCACCGAGGACGAAGCCGTCACGGCCCTTGTCGTACGGACGGGAGGCGCCGGTCGGGTCCTCGTTGTTCTTCGACATCGCCATCATGTTGGCGAACGCGGCGATCGGCAGCGGGTGGATCGCCGCCTCCGTACCGCCGGCGACGACCACGTCGGCACGGCCCGTACGGATCATCTCGACGGCGTAGCCGATGGCCTCGGCGCCCGACGCGCACGCGCTGACCGGGGTGTGCACACCGGCGCGGGCGTTGACCTCCAGGCCGACGTTGGCCGATGGGCCGTTCGGCATGAGCATGGGGACGGTGTGCGGGGAGACCCGGCGCACACCCTTTTCCTTCAGTACGTCGTACTGGTCGAGCAGCGTGGTGACGCCGCCGATGCCGGAGGCGATCACGGTGCCCAGTCGCTCGGGAACGATCGACTCGTCCTCGCCCGCCGGCGCGGTGTACCCGGCGTCCGCCCAGGCCTCACGGGCGGCGATGACGGCGAACTGCGCCGATCGGTCGAGCTTGCGGGCCAGGGGGCGGGGCAGTACCTCACTCGGATCCACGGCAGCCTGCGCGGCGATGCGGACCGGAAGTTCGGCGAACCGCTCGCCCTCCAGGGGCGTGACACCGGACCGGCCGGCGAGCAGGCCTTCCCAGGTCGAAGCGCTGTCGCCACCCAGCGGAGTGGTTGCGCCGATACCGGTGACGACCACGGTGCGATTGGTCGGGCTCACAGGAATTCTTTCTCCACGTCTCAGGGGGTGCTGAATTGTCACGGCGCCACCGCCAGGTGGCGACAAACGCTCGGCAGGCTTTAGGCCTGGTTCTTCAGGATGTAGTCCGCGGCGTCGCCGACCGTCTTGAGGTTCTTGACGTCCTCGTCCGGGATCTTGACGTCGAAGCGCTCTTCGGCGGCGACGACGACCTCGACCATGGACAGGGAGTCGACGTCCAGGTCGTCGGTGAAGGACTTGTCGAGCTGGACGTCCTCCTGCGGGATGCCGGCGATCTCGTTGACGATCTCGGCGAGACCTTCGACGATCTCTTCCTGGGTGGCGGCCATGTGGCGCTCCTTCTATAGCTGAATGGGTTGATCAGGGGCGGAACGGATTCCGACCCTAGGGGAGGGTAACGACCGTCGCGGCGTAGACGAGTCCCGCCCCGAAGCCGATGACGAGCGCGGTGTCGCCGCTCTTCGCCGCTCCGGTCGCCAGGAGCCGCTCCATAGCGAGCGGGATCGAGGCGGCCGACGTGTTGCCGGTGGTTTCCACGTCACGGGCGACCGTGACGTGTTCCGGCAGCTTGAGAGTCTTCACCATCGAGTCGATGATCCGCATGTTCGCCTGGTGCGGAATGAAGACGTCCAGGTCTTCGGCGGTGATCCCGGCGGCGTCGAGCGCCTGCTGGGCCACCTTGGCCATCTCGAAGACGGCCCAGCGGAAGACCGCCTGACCCTCCTGCGTGATGGCCGGGAACTTCTCCCCGCCGCCCTTGCCGAGGTACTCGTCCCACGGCACGGTCTGCTTGATGGTGTCGGACTTGTCGCCCTCCGAACCCCACACCGTGGGGCCGATGGCCGGTTCGTCCGAGGGGCCCACGACCACGGCGCCCGCACCGTCACCGAACAGGAAGGCCGTCGCGCGGTCCTCCAGGTCGGTCAGGTCCGAGAGCCGCTCGACGCCGATGACGAGGACGTACTGCGCCGAACCCTCGACGACCATGCCCTTGGCGAGGGTCAGACCGTAGCCGAAACCGGCACAGCCCGCGGAGATGTCGAACGCGGCGGGCTTCACCGCGCCGACCCGGTGCGCGATCTCCGTCGCCACGGCAGGGGTCTGCTTGAAGTGCGAGACCGTCGAGACGATCACGGCGCCGATCTGCTCCGGCGCGATCCCGGCATCGGCCAGCGCCTTGCCGGAGGCCTCCACCGACATCTGGGCGACCGTCTCGTGCGGCCCGGCCCAGTGGCGCGTGGCGATGCCGGACCGGGACCGGATCCACTCGTCGGACGAGTCGATCGTCTCCAGGATGACCTCGTTGGGCACCACGCGGGTCGGACGGTAGCCGCCGACGCCCAGGATGCGGGCGTACGGGGAGCCCTTGGCCGGCTTGATCTTGGACATGCTGTGTGGGCTCCTTCTCTCAGGCCGCGTGCTCGGCGAGGAGCGCCGCGGCCTTTTCGAGATCGTCCGGGGTCTTCAGGGCCACGCTCGGCACACCCTTGAGGGCGCGCTTGGCCAGACCCGTCAGCGTGCCACCGGGGCACAGTTCGACGATCCCGGAAACGCCCAGCGAAGCGAACGTCTCCATGCACAGGTCCCAGCGGACCGGGTTCGCGACCTGGCCGACCAGGCGGGCGACGACGTCGGCGCCCGAATCGATGACGAGGCCGTCCCTGTTCGACACGTACTTCAGGACCGGGTCGGCCGGGGTGAGGGCCTGGGCGGCCTTCTCCAGCTCGGCGACCGCGGGGGCCATGTGGTGCGTGTGGAAGGCGCCCGCGACCTTGAGGGCGACGACCTTCATGGAGCCTTCGGGCTTCTCGTCCACCAGGGCGGCGATCTGCTCGGCGGTACCGGCGGCCACGATCTGGCCCGCTCCGTTGATGTTGGCCGGGGTGAGCCCCAGCTTCTCCAGATGTGCGACGACCACGTCCTGGTCGCCGCCGAGGACGGCGGCCATGCCGGTCTCGGTGACGGCGGCCGCGTCGGCCATGCCCAGACCGCGGGTCCGGACGAACGACAGCGCGTCCGCGTCCGACAGGACGCCCGCGACCGCGGCGGCGGTGATCTCGCCGACGCTGTGGCCCGCCACGGCGCCGAACGCCGAGGACGCGCCGAGCGCGGAAGCGGACAGGAGACCCGCTGCGACCAGCAGCGGCTGTGCCACGGCCGTGTCACGGATCTCGTCCGCGTCGGCCTTCGTGCCGTAGTGGGCAAGGTCGAGCCCGATGGCGTCCGACCAGCCGGCGACGCGGTCGGCGGCACCGGGGAGTTCGAGCCAGGGAGTCAGGAAGCCGGGCGTCTGAGCGCCTTGGCCTGGAGCGACGAGTACGAGCACCCTCACACTCTCTCTTGTGGATGGTCCCCGCCGCCCGTGGGGACAGGGACGAAGAACCGTCGGGGTAATTGTTGATGTCCGACAAAAGTCTAGGACTGCGGATCCCCGTCGGCCAGACGTCCCAGGATCAGGGCGATTCGCAACGTGAAGGCCGAACGCACATCGGACGGCGACCATCCGGTGACGTCGGTCACACGTCGCAGCCGGTAGCGCACCGTGTTGGGGTGCACGAACAGCATGCGCGCGGCCCCCTCCAGGCTGCTCGCCTGCTCCAGATAGACGCTCAGCGTCTCCAGGAGGGCGGAGCCGGCCTCCTCCAGTGGTCTGTAGATCTCCTCCACCAGTTGCTCCCTGGCCGAGGGATCGGACGCGATCGCGCGCTCCGGCAGGAGATCGTCCGCCAGCACCGGTCGGGGCGCGTCCTGCCAGGCCGTACAGGCCTTCAGGCCGGCCGCCGCCGCCTGGGCGGACTTGGTCGCGTTCAACAGGTCCGGGACGACCGGCCCGGCCACCACCGCACCCGCCGCGAACGGCCCGATCAGCGACTTCGCCACCTGCATCGGATTGTCACTGCCGCCCGCGATCACCACGAGGCGGTCGCCGAGCACCCCGGTCAGCACCTGGAGCTTGTGGTGGCGGGCCGCGCGCCGGATCGCCTCGACCGTCAGCTCGCTGTCCCCGTCCGGCGCCGTGCCCAGCACGACGCACACGTGCTCCGGCGAGTTCCAGCCGAGCGCGGCGGCCCGCGACAGGGCGCCCTCGTCGGCCTCGCCCGACAGCACCGCGTTCACGACGAGTGACTCCAGGCGGGCGTCCCACGCCCCGCGCGCCTCGGCGGCCTGCGCGTACACCTGGGCGGTCGCGAAGGCGATCTCCCGGGCGTAGACCAGCAGGGCCTCGCGCAGGATCGACTCGTCGCCGGGGGCCGCGACCTCGTCGATCGCGGTCTCCATGACCTCGATCGTCGTCCGCACCATCTCGACGGTCTGACGCAGGGTGATCGCCCGGGTCAGCTCTCGCGGAGCCGTCCCGAACACGTCGGTGGAGATCGCCTGGGGGGTCTCGGGGTGCCGGAACCACTCCGTGAACGCGGCGATGCCGGCCTGGGCGACCAGACCGATCCACGACCGGTTCTCCGGCGGCATCGCCCGGTACCACGGAAGGGTCTCGTCCATGCGCGCGATGGCGTTGGCGGCGAGGCGGCCGGAGGACTTCTCCAGCCGGCGCAGCGTCGCCGCGTGCGGGTGGGCCGGATGCGCGGGACGGGTCTCGGGTGACTGCTCACGTTCGGGTTGGGGCACGGGACAAGACTGCCTTATCAGCGCCCCGGCGCGGACTCCGGTCCCGCGCCGGGGCCCGCCCCCCGGGCTACGGTGGCCCCCATGATTGATGTACGCCGAGCCGCCGACCGGTACGCGGGAGGGGATCCGGGCGCCGGGATCACCACCGGGCACGCCTTCTCCTTCGGGTCCTTCTACGACCCGGACAACATCCGCTTCGGCCCGGTGCTCGCCTGCAACGAGGAGCGCCTCGCGCCCGGCGCGGGATTCGACGAGCACCCCCACAGCAACACCGAGATCCTCACCTGGGTGGTCGAGGGCGAGCTCACGCACCGGGACGGCGTCAACGGCGGCACGGGCCTGGTGCGGCCCGGCGACGTGCAGCGGCTCGGCGCCGGATCCGGGGCCCGGCACGTGGAGCGCAACGACGGGGCGGTGCCGCTGCGGTTCGTGCAGCTGTGGCTGGCGCCGCTCGCCGCCGGTGGGGAACCCTCGTACGACCTGGTCCGCGGCCTCGCCGACGGCACCCCGTACGAGGTACCGGCGGCCGGCGCGGTGCTGCACGTCCGGCGGCCGGCCGCGGGTCGGCGGGTCCCCGTACCGGACGCGGAACGCGTCTACCTGCACGTGGTCCGCGGGGACCTGCGGCTCGACGGGGAGGAGCTGGGCCCCGGGGACTCGGCGCGGATCACCGCCGAGAAGGGGCTGGAGGTCACCGCGGGTTCCCCGGGGGAGCTGCTGATCCTGGAGCTGCCGCTGTGACGCCCCGCCAACCGCCGGCCGGCTAGCCGCGCAGTTCGACGAGGACCGCGTCGGTGAACGGGGTCCAGGCCTGCGCGGCCCACGGGCCGAACGCGCGGTCCGTCAGCGCGACGCACGCGGCGCCGACGTCCGGGTCCACCCACAGGAAGGTGCCGGACTGGCCGAAGTGCCCGAAGGCGCGCGGCGAGGAGTTCAGGCCCGTCCAGTGCGGGGACTTGCCGTCGCGGATCTCCAGGCCGAGGCCCCAGTCGTTGGGGGACTGGTGCCCGTAGCCGGGTAGCACGCCCTTGAGGCCCGGGTGGACCACGGAGGTCGCCCCGGCGACCGTGCGCACGTCCAGCAGGCGCGGCGCCTGGAGTTCGGCGGCGAAGCGCACCAGGTCGGCGACGGTGGAGACGCCGTCCTTCGCGGGCGAGCCCTCCAGGGCGGAGGAGGCCATGCCGAGCGGCTCGAACACGGCCTGGTGCAGGTACTCGGCGAAGGGGATCCCGGTCGCCTTCGCGATGTGGTCGCCGAGCACCTCGAAACCGGCGTTGGAGTACAGCCGGCGCTGCCCGGGCGGGGCCATCACGCGGTGCTCGTCGAAGGCCAGCCCGCTGGTGTGCGCGAGCAGGTGACGGACCGTCGACCCCTCGGGGCCGGCCGGCTCGTCCAGCTCGATCGCGCCCTCCTCGTACGCCACGAGGGCGGCGTACGCGGCGAGCGGCTTGGTGACCGAGGCCAGCGGGAAGCGCTGCTCGACGGGTCCGTGCGAGCCGACCAGGGTGCCGTCGGCGCGCACGACGGCGGCCGCGGCGGTCGGTACCGGCCAGGTGTCGATGATCCGCAGACTGTCCATGCCGTTGCCGTCCCCGTGCTCTTCGTGCCCGCCGCGTCGTGCGCGCTGTTCGTGCGGCCGAGCCTACTTGCTTGGAGTGCACTCCAAGGTTTTAGCGTGGAGCCATGACCCTGACGCAGACGCGGTACACGATCAGCGAGGTCGAGGCCCGGACCGGCCTGACCCAGCACACGCTGCGCTGGTACGAGCGGATCGGCCTGATGCCGCACGTGGACCGCTCGCACTCGGGGCAGCGCCGGTTCAGCGACCGGGACCTCGACTGGCTGTCCTTCGTGGGCAAGCTGCGCGCCACCGGCATGTCGGTGGCGGACATGGTCCGGTACGCCGAACTGGTCCGCGAGGGCGAGCACACCGTCGACCAACGCCGTGAGCTGCTGGAACGCACCCGTACCGCGGTGCGGTCCCGGATCACGGAGCTGACGGACGCCCTCGGCGTACTGGATTTCAAGATCGGGATGTACGAGATGCGCACGGTCGCGGGGAAGGCACGGTCATGACGGAGCACGATCAGCACGAGCAGAACCAGCAGCACCGGCACACCACCATCGAGCGGACCGAACTGGGCGAGGGGGGCCCGGTCGTCGGTGTCCAGGGCCTCGGCTGCATGGGGATGAGCGAGTTCTACGGGGACACCGACGAGACGGCGGCCCGGGCGACCCTCGACGCGGCGCTGGACGCCGGGGTCACGCTCTTCGACACGGCGGACGTCTACGGGCGCGGCGTCAACGAGGAGTTCCTCGCTCCCTTCGTGGCCGCCCACCGGGACGCGATCACCCTCGCCACGAAGTTCGGCATCGAGCGCACCGACGACCTCCACCACCGGGGCGTCCGCAACGACCGGGCGTACGTCCGCCGGGCCGTGGAGGACAGCCTGCGGCGGCTCGGCACGGACGTCATCGACCTCTACTACATGCACCGCCGGGACCCGGCCGTGCCGCTCGCGGAGTCGGTGGGCGCCATGGCCGAGCTGGTGCGCGAGGGGAAGGTGCGGCACCTGGGACTCAGCGAGGTCACCGGGGCCGAACTGCGCGAGGCGTACGCGGTGCATCCCATCGCGGCGCTCCAGTCGGAGTGGTCGCTGTTCAGCCGGGACGTCGAGCGCAGCGCGGTGGGCGCGGCGGCGGAGCTGGGGGTGGCCTTCGTCCCGTACTCCCCGCTCGGGCGCGGCTTCCTGACCGGCGCCTTCGCGGACGCCTCGGCGGAGCTGTCGGAGGGCGACTTCCGCCGGTACCAGCCGCGGTTCACCGGCGACAACGCCCGGGCGAACGCGGAGCTGTTGGCTCCGGTGCGGCGGATAGCGGCCGCGCACGGGGTCACGCCGGCGCAGGTCGCGCTGGCGTGGGTGCAGCAGCGGTCGGCGGTCCACCGCCTGACGGTGGTCCCGATCCCCGGCACGCGGCGGCCGGAGCGGGTCGCGGAGAACGCGGCGGCGACCAGGATCACCCTGACGGCCCCGGAGCTGGCCCTGCTGGAGCCGATCGCGGCGGGCGTCGCGGGCGACCGCTACCCGGACATGAGCTCGACCTCGGCGGCCCGCGAGGCCTGAGGCCGCGCCCCCGTCAGGGGGTGAAGCGCGCCCGGAGCGCCGAGTACTCGGCGTCCGTGAGCAGGCCCGCCCCGTGGAGCTCCGTCAGGTGGCGCAGGCGGTCGTCCTCGGACGGACCGCTCGACGGGACGGAGGCGACGGGGGTGCGGGCGCGCAGGGCCGCGAGGACGGCCGCGGCGAAGGGCAGCGACTCGTGGACGGCTCCGTAGCCGACGCCGAAGACCGCGGCGGCGAGGTCGTGGTCGGGGCGGGCGTCGGTGGTGGTGTCGCGGGGGAGGAACCGCAGGTGGCCGCCGCCCGGGCGGTCCGGGGAGGCCCACTCGACGCCGGTCAGGGAGGTCAGCGGGTACCGCTGGTCGCCGGCCTTCCACTTGGCGCTGGTGGCACCCGTGCGCGACCACTGGAGGGTCACGACGGCGCCGTCGAAGCCGACGCGGGCGTCATAGGCCTTGAGCTGGAGCGGCGGCGGGGGCACGTCGACGAGGAACCGGTCGGCGGGCTCGTCGGCGTCCGGGCCGAGGCGTTCGCGCAGGATCCCCGCGAAGGCGTCTGCGTCGGCCGCCCGGTCGCGGGGCAGGACGAGCCGGTACGGGTCGCAGACGTCCTTGAGCTGCCCGGCGGCCGCCTCCATCAGCGGGTCGGCGCCGGGCCGTGGCTGGGCGCGCAGGATCACCGTGTCCCTTCGGCCCGCGC
Source organism: Streptomyces sp. NPDC048383 (assembly GCF_040651775.1). Taxonomy (NCBI): domain Bacteria; kingdom Bacillati; phylum Actinomycetota; class Actinomycetes; order Kitasatosporales; family Streptomycetaceae; genus Streptomyces; species Streptomyces sp. NPDC048383. Next base: position 19,841 of record NZ_JBEZKS010000022.1, on the reverse strand, counting down.
TCACGTTCGCCCCGGACAACGCTTCGAGGGGGATCCTGCGCGGGCCCAGCGCGTGCCAGAGCCGTGGTGTTCGCATCCCCCGTGCGAAGCGGATGAGCACCGAGTCCGAGTCGAACTCCCAGACGGCATGATTTCCGGCCAGTACGTCACCCATGCGGCACATCGTAAAGGGACGCGGCCCCGCACGTCTTCCTCGTCGGGGGACCAGGTTTTTTCCGGGGTTCTGCCGGTGAGGGGCGGGGCGGGTCCGCGCGACTCCCCGTCAGTCACCCTCCGTGCCGGAAATTCCGCGGCGGCAGTCGTCGCCGTCGCCCGCGCAGGCGATGGAACCGAACGCGCCGGTTCCGATCCGGGCGAAGTTGTCGAGGGAGGCGGTGCCTGGCTCGAAATAGCCGGTGTGGCTCTTCGCGCCCGCCGAGGACAGCACCCGTGCGCCGAACTCCGGCGACACCGGGTCCGCCCCGTGGCCCAGCCCGCCGAGTTCCAGGTGCGGCACGTCCTCGATCCAGTCGCCCTCGTCCCGCATGGCCCACACCCGGGCGCTCGTCCCCAGCTCGGCGACGTTCCCGGCGCGCATGCCGGGGCTGCCCGCGACGACCACGTCCGTCACCCGGCGGGGCAGCCCGCGGGCGGCGACCCCGCACACCACGGACCCGTAGCTGTGGCAGAACAGGGCCACGCCGGCGTCCCCGGGCAGGGCGGCCGCCATGGACCGCAGTCGGGCCGCGCCCTGGACGGCGAGCCGGCCCGTGGCGGCGTCCATGCCGACGCCGGTGGGCGCGGTGTAGCCGGCCCAGGCGATGACGGCGGTGGCGTCGGCGGGCGCGGCCGCGCGCTCGGCCGCGTACAGGGACTCCGCCATGCCGGCGGGGGCGGTGAGGCGGCGTTGGCTGCGCTCGAAGGTGACGGCGTCGGTGTCCACGCCGGGCACGATCACCGAGACCCGGCGGGCCCGGTCGAGGTCGCCGAAGACCTCGGCGACGAGGCCGCTGCCGGTGGGGTCGAAAGTGAGGATCTGCCGGCCGGGCTCGGCCAGCGACGCGAAGCGGTGGGCGCGCCGGATGGCCGTGGCCCGGTCGGCCGGGGCGAGGGCGACGTCGTCGGCGCGCTCCCGCTCCACGCGCTCGGCCCGGTCCAGGGAGGTGCGGTTGGCCTCGTAGCGCAGCTGGGCGGGCACCCCGTCGAGGTTGCCGACGACGAGGGGGTAGCCGGTGGCGAGCCGGGTCCGCTGGGCACCGTCCAGGCCGGCGAAGAAGCGGGACACCGTCCGTACGGGTGCGTCGACCGGCGGCACGGCCCGACCGTCGATCCGGGCCACGGCCCACGCGGCGAGCGCGGCGGCCCGCGCCGGGGTGCCGGCCTCGGGGCGGTGCACGGCCGTCCAGCCGGTGGTGGCCAGCATGACGAGGACGACCCCGAGCACGAGCAGCGTGCGCACGGCGGCGACGGGGCGCGCGGGTACCGCGGCGGCGAGGGAGGCGGGGCCGGACAGTTTCACTGGAGTCAGACTAAAAGACCGCCGGAGCCCCTGGCGCGCCGGGTGATGGGGCTCACGGCCGGTCGTGGGACGGTGCCCGCCATCCGGCGGCGCCGCCCGCGACGCAGCGTCGCGGTCGGTCGTTCGCGCCCGCGCGGGCGACGCGATCCGGCCGCGGCCGGACGGGCGTGGTCCCCCGGGGCGGCGCCGGCCGGTCCTGGACCGGCCGTCAGGGGAGGTCGGCGGGGGTGGGGCGCCAGTGCGGGGCGAGGGCCGCCTCGATCTGGTCGAGGTAGGCCTCGGTCATCCGCCGGATGGCGTCCACGCTGGCGTCCTCGCCCTGCCCCCAGAGCCGTCCGGTGACGCGCATCACGCCGCAGAACGCGGCGACGGCCACCCGGGGCCGGGGGTCGACGTCCACGTCCAGGCCCTCGCGGGCGGCGATCAGCCGGGCGATCCGCTCCTCCAGCTCGGTGGATCGCCGCAGGTGGACGGCGAGCAGCGCGGGTGTGGACTCGATCAGCCGGTAGCCCCGCATGTACAGGTCGACGGGGACCACCTCGGAGATGGCCTCCTCGACGGTGTCCCAGGCGGCGAGGACCGCCCGGCGCATCGCCGTGAGGGGTCCCTCGGCGGCGGGGCGGGCCCGCAGTTCGGCCACGAAGTGCGATTCGACCAGGTCCTGGACGGCGAAGGCGACCTCCTCCTTGTTCGCGAAGTAGCGGAAGAAGGTGCGCTGGGAGACGTCCACGGCGGCGGTGATCTCGTCGACCGTGGTCCGTTCGTAGCCCTGGGAGATGAAGAGCAGGAGGGCCGCGCGCAGCAGGGCGTCCCGGGTGCGCCGCTTCTTGCGCTCGCGCAGTCCGGCCGCTGCCGGGGCGGTCGGTGCGGGTCGCGGATCGGTCATCACCGTGGGGGTCCTTTCTGACGCAGAGTGAGCGGTCAGGGTACCTGTGACCCACGCGACAAAAACCGGGGCGTTGAGCCGTCTGTGAAGTGTCAGTCGCTGTCATTAGCCTGTTCGCATGACTAGTCAGATCACCGTCCACGACCAGGTACCGGGTAAGGAACCCGGCCCGGCGCAGGACCGGTCCGGCCTTCGCGGCCACCCGTGGCTCACGCTGTTCGCCGTGGCGATCGGCGTCATGATGGTCACCCTGGACGGCACGATCGTCGCCGTCGCCAACCCCGCGATCCAGAAGGACCTGGGCGCCAGCCTCGCCGAGGTCCAGTGGATCACCAACGGCTACCTGCTGGCCCTCGCGGTCTCCCTCATCACCGCGGGGAAGCTCGGCGACCGCTTCGGACACCGCCAGACCTTCCTCATCGGCATCGCCGGCTTCGCCGTCTCCTCGGCGGCCATCGGCCTGTCCACCGGCGTGGGCCTCGTCATCGGCTTCCGCGTCGCGCAGGGCCTGTTCGGCGCCCTGCTGATGCCCGCGGCCCTCGGCCTGCTGCGCGCCACCTTCCCCGCCGAGAAGCTGAACATGGCCATCGGCATCTGGGGCATGGTGATCGGCGCCTCGACCGCCGCCGGGCCCATCGTGGGCGGCCTGCTCGTGGAGCACGTGAGCTGGCAGTCCGTCTTCTTCATCAACGTGCCCGTGGGCATCGTCGCGCTGGTGTTCGGCCTGTTCATCCTGCTCGACCACCGGGCCGAGAAGGCGCCGCGCTCCTTCGACCTCCCCGGCATCGCCCTGCTGTCGGTCGCGATGTTCTCCCTGATCTGGGCGCTGATCAAGGCGGCCGAGTGGGGCTGGGGCGACGCCAAGACCCTGCTGTTCCTGGCTCTTTCCGTGATCTGCTTCGTGCTCTTCGCCGTGTGGGAGTCGAAGGTCGCCGAGCCGCTGATCCCGCTGACCATGTTCCGCTCGCTGCCGCTGTCCGCGGGCACGGTGCTGATGGTCCTGATGGCCTTCGCCTTCATGGGCGGCCTGTTCTTCGTCACCTTCTACCTGCAGAACGTGCACGGCATGAGCCCGGTCGACAGCGGCCTGCACCTGCTGCCGCTGACCGGCATGATGATCATCGGATCGCCGCTGGCGGGCATCGCCATCACCAAGGTCGGCCCGCGCGCGCCGCTCGTCGCCGGGATGGTCGCCACCGCCGTCGCCTGCTTCGGGATGGCGCGGCTCACGCCCGACACGGGCACCCTCACCATGTCCCTGTGGTTCGCCCTCCTCGGCCTCGGCCTCGCCCCGGTGATGGTCGGCGCCACCGAGGTCATCGTCGGCAACGCCCCGCTGGAGCTCTCCGGCGTGGCCGGCGGGCTCCAGCAGGCCGCCATGCAGGTCGGCGGCAGCCTCGGCACCGCCGTCCTCGGAGCGGTCATGGCGGCCGAGGTCGGTAACACGTTCGGGGACAGGTGGGCGCGGGCGCAGCTGCCGGCGCTCGCCCCCGCGGACCTCGAACTCGCCGAGAAGGGCGTCCAGGTCGGCCTCGCACCCGTCCCGCCGGGCGCTCCCGAGCAGGTCGCCGAGGCCATCCGTACCGTCGCGCACGACACCTTCGTGTCCGGCATGAGCACGGCGTTCACCGTCGCGGGCGCGGTCGCGGTGCTCGCCGCGGTCGTGGCCTGCTTCACCAAGCGCGGCGCCAACGCCAATGCCGGGGCGGGCGCGGCCCACATCTGAACGGGCCCGCCAGCCGTTACGGCCGGGTCAACCCCCCGCGTACGACAGCCCTGCCGGACGGTTCCGGCGGGGCTGTCGCCTATCAGGGTGGACCCGCCCGCAGCCCCTTCCGTACCGGCGTCTTCGCAGGTCAGCGTGGTGGCGACGGAAACCTCGGAAACGGTCCGGGGCTCCTCCGTCCACCAAGGAGCTGATCCGTCATGCGTACGTGGAGCACCGCACGCCTCACCGCACTCGCCGCCACCGTCCTGGCCGCCACCGCCTTCGTCCCCGGTACGGCCGGCCGCGCGCACGCCGCCGGCCCGCCGCCGTACGCGGCCTGCGCCACGGGGCAGCTGTGCCTGTGGGCCAAACCGGAGTTCAAGGGAACCCGGCAGAGCCACGAACTCAGCACCCTGGACATCAACAGCTGCACCGCCATGCCCGCCGGAACCACCGCCCAGTCCCTGGTCAACCGGACCGGCCGTCCCGTGACCACCTACCAGTCGGCCGAGTGCGCCGAGACCGGCGAGTTCCAGACCTACCCGGGCGACGGGGTCCTGCTGCCCCAGTCGCCCTACCAGGTGAGGGCGTTCAAGGTCTGGGAACGCTAGTGCTGTGCCCGGAAAGGTCCCCCGGCCTTTCCGGCCACAGCACTAGGTCGTGCCCCGCGACGCCACCCCGGCGGCCTCCGGCGTCCGCGACGGCGGTACGTCGCCCCCGGCGGCCGGGTCGGCCGGGCCGGCCGCCGGGGTGGGGACGACCGGTGCCGCCGGGCCGGCGGCGGCCTGCGCGAGCGGGCCCAGCCGGGCGACCTCGGCGCGCAGCGCCCGTACCTCGTCCCGCAGTTCGCGCACCGCCGCCAGTTGGAGCCGCTCCACCTGGTCGTCGCGCTCGAAGCGGGCGATGAACCAGGCGGCGATGTTGGCCGTCACCACACCGAGCAGCGCGATCCCCGACAGCATCAGCCCCACCGCCAGCACCCGGCCGAGCCCGGTGGTGGGGGAGTGGTCGCCGTAGCCCACCGTCGTCATGGTGGTGAACGACCACCACACCGCGTCGCCCAGGTTCTTGATGTTGCCCTCGGGGGCGTCCCGCTCCACGCTCAGCACGGCCAGCGAACCGAACATCAGCAGGCCCACCACCGCGCCCGCGACGTACGTCGTCAGCTGGACCTGCGGCGCCATCCGCGCCCGCCGGCCCACCAGCATCAGCGTCGACACCAGCCGCAGCAGCCGCAGCGGCTGGATCAGCGGCAGCAGCACCGCCGCCAGGTCGAGCCAGTGCGTCCGGACGAAAGCCTTCCGGGCCGGCGAGAGGCCCAGGCGCACCAGGTAGTCGGCGGCGAAGGCCGCCCACACCACCCACTCGGTGACCGCGCACCACCGCTGCACGCCCGCGTCGGCATCCGGGGCCACGATCGGAACGGCGTACGCGACGGCGAACGCCACGGCCAGGACGAGCAGCGGCATCTGGCTCCGCCGCTCCCACAGCAGCAAGCGGGAGGTTTCCTTCATGACGGGCATCGTAGGGACCGCACCCGACGACGGCGGCCCCCGGGGAGTCCCCGGGGGCCGCCGCCCTCACCTCACCGACCGGCCGTCAGGCGTCGCCGCCCGCCGGACCCGGGTCCGCGGCCGCCACGTCCAGGAGCTGGTAGCGGTCGATGGCCTGCTTCAACACCGAACGGTCGATCTTGTTCTCCTTGGCCAGCTCGGTCAGCACCGAGAGGACCACCGACTCCGCGTCGATGTGGAAGAACCGCCGCGCCGCACCCCGGGTGTCCGCGAAGCCGAAGCCGTCCGCGCCCAGCGAGGTGTAGGGGCCCGGCACCCACCGGGAGATCTGGTCCGGGACCGCGCGCATCCAGTCCGAGACCGCCACGAACGGACCTTCGGCACCCGACAGCTTCCGCGTCACGTACGGGACGCGCTGCTCCTCCTCCGGGTGGAGCAGGTTGTGCTCCTCCACCGCGACGGCCTCGCGACGCAGCTCGTTCCAGGAGGTCGCCGACCAGACGTCCGCCTTCACGCCCCAGTCCGCGCCAAGGATCCGCTGGGCCTCCAGGGCCCACGGCACGGCCACGCCCGAGGCCATGATCTGCGCCCCCACGGTGCCGGAGCTGCCCCGCGACACCCGGTGGATGCCCTTGAGGATCCCGTCGACGTCCACGTCCGCCGGCTCGGCCGGGTGCTGGATCGGCTCGTTGTAGACCGTCAGGTAGTAGAAGACGTCCTCACCGGGCTGGTTCGTCTCCGTCGGCCCGTACATGCGCCGCAGACCGTCCTTGACGATGTGCGCGATCTCGTACCCGTACGCCGGGTCGTACGCGACGCAGCCCGGGTTCGTCGACGCCAGCAGCTGGGAGTGACCGTCGGCGTGCTGGAGTCCCTCACCCGTGAGGGTGGTCCGACCGGCGGTCGCGCCGAGCACGAAACCGCGCGCCAGCTGGTCGGCCATCTGCCAGAACTGGTCACCGGTGCGCTGGAAACCGAACATCGAGTAGAAGACGTAGACCGGGATCAGCGGCTCGCCGTGCGTCGCGTACGCGGAACCCGCGGCGATCAGCGACGCCGTGCAACCCGCCTCCGAAATGCCGTCGTGCAGCATCTGGCCGGTCGGGGACTCCTTGTACGCGAGCAGCAGCTCGCGGTCGACCGCCTCGTACTGCTGCCCCAGCGGGTTGTAGATCTTGGCGCTCGGGAAGAAGGCGTCCATGCCGAAGGTGCGGTACTCGTCCGGCGCGATCAGCACGAAGCGCTTGCCGATCTCCTTGTCCCGCATCAGGTCCTTCAGGATGCGGACGAAGGCCATCGTCGTGGCGATCGACTGCTGCCCCGAACCCTTCTTGGCGGCCGCGTACGTCTTCTCGTCCGGCAGCTGGAGCGGCTTCGCGCGCACCACGCGGGTCGGCACCCAGCCGCCGTGCGCGCTGCGCTGGTCGTGCATGTACTGGATCTCCGGCGAGTTGCGGCCCGGGTGGTAGTACGGCGGGGCGCCGCCCTCCAGCTGCTTGTCGGTGACCGGGATGTGCAGCCGGTCGCGGAAGCGCTTGAGGTCGTCGACCGTCAGCTTCTTCATCTGGTGGGTGGCGTTGCGGCCCTCGAAGTTCGGGCCGAGCGTCCAGCCCTTGACCGTCTGCGCCAGGATCACCGTCGGCTGACCCTTGTGGGCCTTGGCCGCCGCGTAGGCCGCGTAGACCTTCTTGTGGTCGTGACCACCGCGGCCCAGGTGCTGGATCTGCTGGTCGCTCATGTTCTCGACCATCGCGCGCAGCCGCTGGTCACCGCCGAAGAAGTGCTCCCGGATGTACGCGCCGGACTCCGTCGCGTACGTCTGGAACTGCCCGTCCGGCGTCGAGTTCATCTTGTTGACCAGGATGCCGTCGCGGTCCTGGGCCAGCAGCGGGTCCCAGGAACGGTCCCAGATCAGCTTGATGACGTTCCAGCCGGCACCGCGGAAGATCGACTCCAGTTCCTGGATGATCTTCCCGTTGCCGCGCACCGGACCGTCGAGGCGCTGGAGGTTGCAGTTGACGACGAACGTCAGGTTGTCGAGGCCCTCGCGGGCGGCGATGGACAACTGGCCGAGCGACTCCGGCTCGTCCATCTCGCCGTCGCCCAGGTACGCCCACACGTGGGACTTGGAGGTGTCCGCGATCCCGCGCGCCTGCATGTACCGGTTCATCCGCGCCTGGTAGATCGCGCCGAGCGGACCGAGGCCCATCGAGACGGTCGGGAACTCCCAGAAGTCCGGCATCAGCCGCGGGTGCGGGTAGCTGGACAGGCCGTACGGGGCCTTCGACTTCTCCTGCCGGAACGCGTCGAGCTGCTGCTCGGAGAGCCGGTCCAGGAGGTAGGCGCGCGCGTAGATGCCCGGCGAGGCGTGGCCCTGGAAGAAGATCTGGTCGCCGCCGTCGCCCTCGTCCTTGCCCCGGAAGAAGTGGTTGAAGCCCACGTCGTAGAGGGAGGCGGAGGAGGCGAAGGTCGCGATGTGCCCGCCGACACCGATCCCGGGACGCTGGGCGCGGGAGACCATGACGGCCGCGTTCCACCGGGTGGCGTTGAGGACCTTGCGCTCGATCTCCTCGTTGCCGGGGAAGAACGGCTCGTCCTTGGTGGCGATGGTGTTGACGTAGTCCGAGCTGCGCATCTCCGGCACGGCCACGCGCTTCTCGCGGGCCCGCTCGATCAGCCGCAGCATCAGGTAGCGGGCGCGTTCACGGCCCCGTTCGTCGACTGCGGCGTCCAGGGAGTCGAGCCACTCCTGCGTCTCCTCCGGATCGAAGTCCGGGACCTGACTCGGCAGGCCGCCAATGATGATCGGATTGCGATCGGATGCGGAAGCCACGCTGTTCCTTCGCTGTCGGGGGAGTCGTGCCTTGGGTCGCCGCCTCCCATGGTCTTACGCTCGACCGAAATCTTCACCTCTACCCCTGGGTAACACCTGGAGCGGCGAAGGAGCGGACGAGCGGGCAGGTCCATCTCGCAACCTTACGCCCAGGTCGATCATCGGGTTCGTGAGGTCGTTCGTCCCTCAAACAAGTAGGAAAGTCCTCCTGCCGTGCCGAATGAGCCGCAATGGTGTGGGATGAATCACCAGGGGCGTTTGAGGGAAGCCTGAAAGTTGCGGCGAGACGGCCGCAATCGTCACCGTTTCGACGGTCTCGGCGGCCGGGTACTTGCGCGATCCGCCGCGCCCGTGTGGACTACGCCCAATGCTGCGCGTACGCGCGCCGCCGAAAGACATTCACCGAACATGAGCAGGAGGCACACCGTGAGCGCGACCGCGGACCACGCGGAGAGCCCGGTCACTCGACTTGGCTTCCAGTCCGAACAGGTGGTCCAGGAGATCGGCTACGACGACGACGTCGATCAGGATTTCCGTGACGCCGTTGAGAAGCACGTCAGCGAACTCGTCGATGAGGATTACGACGACGAGGTCGACGCCGTGATCCTCTGGTTCCGGGATGAGGACGGTGACCTGACGGATGCGCTGGTCGATGCCATCGAACTGGTCGATGAGAACTCCGTCGTCCTGCTGCTGACCCCCAAGACGGGCCGTGACGGCTTCGTGCAGGCCAGCGACATCAGCGAGGCCGTCGAGACCGCCGGTCTGTCCCAGGCGAAGCCCGTCAAGGTGGGCGACGACTGGACCGCCGTCAAGCTGACGACCCCGAAGGCCGCCGCCAAGAAGCGCTGAGCCGAACCCCCGCAGACGAGCGGACCCGCCCCGCCGACCCGGATCACCCCGAGGTCGGTGGGGCGCGGTCGTTTTCGGGGCGGTACGCGCCCACCCGGACGGGCCGCTCACCCCATAGGCTGGCCCCCGGGACCGACGGGCTCACCCGAACGGTCCAACGGGCGCGTGCGGGAATGCAGGAATGCAGAAACGAAGGGATGCGAGATGGCCATCGAGGTCGGCGACAAGGCTCCGGACTTCGAGCTCAAGGACAACCACGGCGCCACCGTGCGGCTCTCCGACTTCCGGGGCGAGAAGGCCGTGGTGCTGCTCTTCTACCCGTTCGCCTTCACGGGCGTCTGCACCGGCGAACTGTGCGAGCTGCGCGACCAGCTGCCGCGTTTCCAGAACGACGAGGTCCAGCTCCTCGCCGTCTCCAACGACTCGGTGCCGACCCTGCGCGTCTTCGGCGAGCAGGAGAACCTCGACTACCCCCTGCTGTCCGACTTCTGGCCGCACGGGGAGACCTCCCGCGCCTACGGGGTCTTCGACGAGGACAAGGGCTGCGCGGTGCGCGGCACCTTCATCATCGACAAGGACGGCGTCGTGCGCTGGACGGTCGTCAACGGACTGCCCGACGCCCGTGACCTGAACGAGTACATCGAGGCCCTCGACAGCCTCTGAGGGCCTCGGGCAGATTCCGTACCAAAACCGTGTACGAACGGGAACCCGTCACTAGGATCGACACGTTGATCCGGTAGCAACCGCACGACGGGGCCCCGCCCCGGACACATACCCAATGGAGGACCCGTGGGAGTCAGCCTCAGCAAGGGCGGCAACGTCTCGCTGACCAAGGCCGCGCCTAACCTGACGGCGGTCATCGTCGGTCTGGGCTGGGACGCTCGCACCACCACCGGTGTCGACTTCGACCTCGACGCCAGCGCGATCCTGACCAACGACCAGGGCAAGGTCGCCAGCGACTCGAACTTCGTGTTCTTCAACAACCTGAAGAGCCCGGACGGCTCGGTGGAGCACACCGGTGACAACACCACCGGTGAGGGCGAGGGCGACGACGAGGCCATCAAGGTCAACCTCGCCGGCGTTCCCGCCGACGTCTCCAAGATCGTCTTCCCCGTCTCGATCTACGAGGCTGAGGGTCGCCAGCAGAGCTTCGGTCAGGTCCGCAACGCGTACATCCGCGTCGTGAACCAGGCCGACAACACCGAGCTCGCCCGCTACGACCTCTCCGAGGACGCCTCGACCGAGACCGCCATGGTCTTCGGCGAGCTGTACCGCAACGGCGCGGAGTGGAAGTTCCGTGCCATCGGCCAGGGTTACGCCTCGGGCCTGCGCGGCATCGCGCAGGACTTCGGCGTCAACGTCTGAGCCCACCGCAGTCAGTCAGTCCGGCGCCGTGCACTGTGTGTACGGCGCCGGACCGGCTTTGCCACCACATCACGTCGTCCGGGGAGGACCACATCATGGGCGTCACACTCGCCAAGGGGGGCAACGTATCCCTGTCCAAGGCCGCACCGAACCTGACCCGGGTTCTGGTGGGACTGGGATGGGACGCGCGCTCGACCACGGGGGCCGACTTCGACCTCGATGCCAGCGCGCTGCTGTGCAACAGCGGCCGGGTGCTCGGGGACGCGTACTTCATCTTCTACAACAACCTCAAGAGCCCCGAGGGCTCCGTCGAGCACACCGGGGACAACCTCACGGGAGAGGGCGAGGGTGACGACGAGTCGATCATCATCGACCTCACCAAGGTCCCGGCGAACGTGGACAAGATCGTCTTCCCGGTGTCGATCCACGACGCGGACGCCCGCCGGCAGAGCTTCGGCCAGATCAGCAACGCGTTCATCCGCGTCGTGAACATGGCGGACGACCAGGAGTTGGCCCGCTACGACCTGACCGAGGACGCCTCCTCCGAGACCGCGATGATCTTCGGCGAGGTCTACCGGTACGGCGGCGAATGGAAGTTCAGGGCCGTAGGGCAGGGGTACGCGTCAGGCCTGCGCGGCATCGCTCTAGACTTCGGGGTCAACGTTTCGTAAAGCCGTACAAGACGATGGGGTGCCAGTGGTTCTCAAAACCTTCGGCTGGTCGTTCGCAATCACTGCGCTCGGTCTGGTCGCAGCGGTGTTCTACGGGGGGTGGCAGGCCTTCGGGATCGTGGCGATCCTGTCCGTCCTGGAGATCTCGCTGTCCTTCGACAATGCGGTGGTCAACGCCGGAATCCTGAAGAAGATGAATGCCTTCTGGCAGAAGATCTTCCTCACGATCGGCATCCTGATCGCGGTGTTCGGCATGCGCTTGGTCTTCCCCGTCGTCATCGTGGCGATCAGCGCCAAGATCGGGCCGATCGAGGCGGTCGACCTCGCGCTGTCCGACAAGGACCAGTACCAGCAGCTCGTCACGGACGCCCACCCGTCCATTGCCGCCTTCGGTGGCATGTTCCTCCTGATGATCTTCCTCGACTTCATTTTCGAGGACCGTGACATCAAGTGGCTCGCCTGGCTGGAGCGTCCGCTCGCCAAGCTCGGCAAGATCGACATGCTGTCCGCGTGCATCGCGCTCATCATCCTGGCCATCACCGCGATGACCTTCGCCACCAACGCCCACCAGCACGGTGGCATGCACGTCGACAAGGCGCAGACCGTCCTGATCTCCGGCATCCTCGGCCTGATCACCTACATGGTCGTGGGCGGTCTCTCCGGCTACTTCGAGAACAAGCTGGAGGAGGAGGAGGAAGCCGAGCACGAGGCGGAGGAAGCGGCCAAGCGGACCGGCAAGCCCGTATCGGCCGTTGCCATGGCCGGCAAGGCCGCCTTCTTCATGTTCCTCTACCTCGAAGTCCTCGACGCCTCCTTCTCCTTCGACGGGGTCATCGGCGCCTTCGCCATCACCAACGACATCGTGCTGATGGCCCTCGGCCTCGGCATCGGTGCCATGTACGTCCGGTCGCTGACGGTCTACCTGGTCCGCCAGGGCACCCTCGACGACTACGTGTACCTGGAGCACGGCGCCCACTACGCCATCGGCGCGCTGGCCGTGATCCTGCTCGTCACCATCCAGTACGAGATCAACGAGGTCATCACCGGCCTCGTCGGCGTGGTGCTCATCGGCTGGTCCTTCTGGTCCTCGCTGCGCCGCAACAAGCGCCTGGAACTGCAGGAGGGTGCCGCCGCCGAGGCATGACCCCGGTGACAATGCGGAACGCTCCAAGTGCGGGGCGGCCGGTCGGGTCCACGGACCCGGCGGGCCGCCCCGCTTCCGTACGTGTGAGGGGTTCGTACTCGTGACGAAGCAGGGGGCAGGGGACCATGGGGTTCTTCGACGGGATCAGGGGCGCGCGTGCCATGGGGTTCGATTCGGGGCACGCCTCGTCGAACGCCATCGAACTGACGAAACGACATCCGACGGTGTCGCTCACCAAGCAGCAGGCGGTCCACGGCAACCTGCGCGTCAACCTCTCCTGGCGGATGCGGACCTCCGACTTCGGCGGCCGCTCAGGACAGAGCGGGCAGTTGTTGCGGCACCCGTTCAAGCTGTTCAAGCCCGAGATGGTGCAGGCCCACACCCAGGGCATGGTCAACGTCGACCTCGACATGGGCTGCCTGTACGAGCTGACCGACGGCACGCGGGGCGCCGTGCAGCCGCTGGGGAACCTCCTCGGCGACCTCAACGACCCGCCGTACGTGAAGCTCAGCGGCGACGACCGGTTCGGCTCGGCCTCGGGGGAGACGCTCTACATCAACCTCGACCACGCCGAGGACATCAAGCGGCTGCTCGTCTTCGTCTACATCTACGACCAGACCCCGGCCTTCGACCGGACGCACGCCCTGGTCACCCTGTATCCGGTCACCGGGCCGAGGATCGAGATACCGCTGGAGGAACGGCATCCGCAGGCCCGCTCCTGCGCCGTCCTGTCCCTGGAGAACGTCAAGGGCGAGCTGATCGTGCGCCGCGAGGTGAAGTTCGTCTACGGGTTCCAGGCCGAGCTGGACCGCCTGTACGGGTGGGGGCTCCAGTGGGGGCGGGGCTACAAGAGCGCCAAGAGCTGACGGGCCGGCCCGGGCGGGAAGCCGGACCCGCGGGAGCCCATCCCGCCCGTCCGCGCCCGTCCGCGCACGGGCGGGGTCGGGGCGCGGCGGGCGGCTGGTGCCTCAGCGGCGGATGAACTGGGGGCCCTGCACCGGCAGCCGGAACGACGGGTCGCCGCCCGGGGACGGCACCGGTACCGGGGACACCGGCTGCGGGTACCCGTACGCGGGCTGCACCGCGGGCGGGGCCTGCGTGGGCGGGGCCGGGACCGGCGGGCGCATGGCGGCCGTCTGCTCCGCCGTGGGCCCGGTGCCGGGCGCGGAGGCTCCGGCCTCCCCGGCGGACTCCTCGGAGGCCGCCTCGGCGGCGTTCTCGTCCACGGAGATCCCGTGGTCGGTCGCCAACCCGATCAGCCCGTCGGAGTAGCCCTCGCCGAGTGCGCGGAACTTCCAGCCGTCGCCCCGGCGGTACAGCTCGCCGCAGATCAGCGCGGTCTCGGCGCCCGTCTCCGGCCGCACGTCGAAGTGGGCGAGCGGTTCGGGGCGGCCGCCGGGGGTGGCGTCGTAGAGCAGGATGCGCAGGTCGTGGACCTTCTCGAAGGGGACGTCCTCGGCCGAGGCGACCACCAGGATCCGGTCCACCTCGGGGGGGACGGCGCGCAGGTCGGCCTGGACGGCGTCCGTGACCCCGTCGCCGAGCTGCTTCTTCCCCAGCCGCCACACGGCCCCCGAGGGGTGCCGGGGCTGGTTGTAGAACACGAAGTCCTCGTCCGAGCGCACGCGCCCGTCCGCGCCCACGAGCAGCGCCGAGGCGTCCACGTCCGGCACCTCGGGCCCTGTGGACCAGCGCAGCACCGCCCGGACCGCCACGGCGGCCACCGGGATGTTCGAGCCCTTCTGCATCGCGTGCGTCATGCCCGTCATCCTGCCCTCCCGGGCCCGACCGGGACAATGCGGCCCCCCGTTGGGCCTTGTACCGAACGTGCGAGCTGGGCATGGTGCAAGAGGGTTACCTGAACTTCATGTGCTTGAGGAACTCTTGACTCCTATTCGTACGTACTATTACCGGCCACGCCAGTTGGGCCGCCGAGGCAGTACGGGGGAAGCGCATGCGTCACTTCGGGCACATTTCGCCCAGCGTCCGGAAGGAGCTCTTCCACCAGGAGCCCACGGAATTCACCCTCGCGTCCCCCGCCCGCACGCTGGCCGCCGCGCTCGGAGCCACCCTGTACAGCCCCGCCACCCGGCCGAACCTGGCTGCCGACATCCGCAAGCAGGCCGCCCTCGGAGTCGTCTCGATGGTCCTCTGCCTGGAGGATTCCATCAGTGACGCCGATGTCGTCGACGGCGAGGAGAACCTCGTCCGGCAGTTCGCGGCCCTCGACGCGGACGGCCCGGAGGCGGCCGAGCTGCCGCTGCTGTTCATCCGCATCCGCACGCCCGAACAGATTTCCGATCTGGTCCGCCGGCTCGGCGGGTCGGTGCGGAACCTGGCCGGATTCGTGCTTCCCAAGTTCACCGAGAGCCGTGGTACCGCCTTCCTCGACGCCGTCATCGAGGCACAGGCCGTCGCCGGACTGCCCCACCTGTATGCCATGCCGGTGCTCGAATCCCCGGAGCTCCTCCACCTCGAAACCCGGGTCGAGGCCCTCGCGGGCATCTCGCGCACCGTCAACCGCTACCGCGAGCACGTCCTGGCCCTGCGCCTCGGCGTGACCGACTTCTGCTCCGCGTACGGGCTGCGCCGCACCCCGGACATGACCGCCTACGACGTCCAGATCGTGGCCGGTGTGATCGCTGACGTGGTCAACGTCCTCAGCCGCGCCGACGGGACCGGGTTCACCGTCACCGGCCCGGTCTGGGAGTACTTCCGCAGCCAGCAGCGACTCTTCAAGCCGCAGCTGCGCCGCAGCCCCTTCATGGAGGAGGGGGTGGAGGAACTGCGCACCGCGCTGATCGAGCACGACCTGGACGGGCTACTGCGCGAGATCGAGCTCGACCGGGCCAACGGGCTGACGGGCAAGACCTGCATCCACCCCGCGCACGTGACTCCCGTGCACGCCCTGTCGGTGGTCTCGCACGAGGAGTTCAGCGACGCCCAGGACATCCTGCGCCCGGAGCGCGGCGGTGGCGGGGTGCTGCGATCGTCTTATACGAACAAAATGAACGAAGTGAAGCCCCACCGGGCCTGGGCCGAGCGCACCATGCAGCGCGCGGAGGCCTTCGGTGTGGCGCGGGAGGAGGTCGGCTTCGTCGACCTCCTCACGGCCGGTCTCCAGGTGTGAGCGGACCGGTGACGACGGAGCGTTCCACGACGGAGCTTCCTACGGAGAAGGGCAAGACGATCGACGAGGTGTGGACGGGAACCTGGGTCGCGGAGCGGCTGGGCGTGGCCCTGGAAGCCGGCGGCGACCCGGCGCAGCCACCGCTGGACGAGCTGCTCGGGCTCGCCCTGCGGCGCAACCCCAAGCGCGCCCACCTGCTGGTGTCGCAGGTGCTCGGCAAGCACGTCCCGCAGTCCCCGGCGGTCGTCCACGCCGCCGGGTACGGCCTCGGCGAGCGGGTCCGCGAGCTGCTCGGCGCCGAAGCGGCAGCCACGGCGGTGGTCCTCGGGTACGCGGAGACCGCGACGGGCCTCGGCCACTGCGTCGCCGACGGCCTGGGCACCGCCCCCTACCTGCACTCCACCCGGCGACCCGTACCCGGCGTCGAGCCCGCCGGCGGCTTCGAGGAGGCGCACTCGCACGCCACCTCGCACCTGCTGCTCCCCGAGGACCCGCTGCTGCTCGCCGGCGACGGGCCGCTCGTCCTCGTCGACGACGAGTTCTCCACCGGCAACACGGTCCTGAACACCATCCGCGACCTGCACGCCCGCCACCCCCGCACGCACTACGTGGTCGTGGCCCTCGTGGACATGCGCTCGGCCGCGGACCGGGACCGGCTGACCGACTTCGCCGCCGAGATCGGCGCCCGCGTCGACCTGATCTCCCTGGCCGCCGGCACGGTCTCCCTCCCGGAGGGGGTCCTGGGCAGGGGCCAGGCCCTGGTCGAGCGGTACGAGAGCGCGGCGCAGGGCGGGGCGGGCGCCGCCGCCGGCTCCCGTGCCCCCGGCGCCGCCACCGGGTCCGGTGCCTACGTCGCGCCCGTCGAGCGGGTCGCGCTCGGCTGGCCCGCCGGGGTCCCCGACGGGGGTCGGCACGGCTTCACCCCCGCGCACCGCGCCGCCCTGGAGGCGGCCCTGCCCGGGCTCGCCGACCGGCTCGCCGACGCACTGGGCGCGGAACCCGGGCGGGTCCTCGTCCTCGGCAACGAGGAGCTGATGTACGCGCCGCTGCGGCTCGCGCTGGCCCTGGAGCGGTCCGGGGCGGCGGCCGAGGTGCGGTTCTCCACCACGACCCGCTCGCCCGTGCTGGCCGTCGACGACCCCGGCTACGCCATCCGCACCCGGCTGGTCTTCCCCGCCCACGACGCCCCGGCCGACGGGCCCGGCGACCGCTACGCCTACAACGTCGCCCGCACCGACGGGACCGGCTTCGACGCCGTCGTCGCCGTCGTCGACTCGGCCGGCGACACCCCCGAGCTGCGCACGGGCCTGCTCGCCGCCCTCGCCCCGCACACGGGCCGGGTCCTGCTGGCCGTCGTACCGTCGTACGTACCGGGGCCGCGCGGGGCTTCGTCCGCCGCGACCCCGGCCCCCGCACCGTCGTCCCACGCATCCGACCGGCTGGAGCCGAGCATGTCCGAGCCGACCCTGCCCGATCCGCTGCGCGGCCCGGCCTTCTCCTCGTACGCCGCCCAGGACGTCGGCTGGCTGCTCCAGGACCTCTCCGGCGTCGAGCTGGAGGCACCGACCGAGGAGCGGGAGGAGGCCATCCAGGCGGGCGGCGCGCACTACGCCGAGTCCCTGCCCGTCGAGTACCAGCCCTCCGACGCCTACCAGGAGCTCTACCGCAGCGCCCTGGCCGGCTCCGCGACCCGGATAGCCCGGGCGGTCGGGACCGTCACCGAGACCGTGCTCGCCGAACGCTCGCCCTCCCCGGTGCTGGTCTCCCTGGCCCGCGCCGGCACCCCCGTCGGCGTGCTGATGCGCCGCTGGGCGCAGGCCCGGCACGGCCTGGACCTGCCCCACTACGCCGTCTCCATCGTGCGCGGCCGTGGCATCGACACCAACGCGCTGCGCTGGCTGGCCGCGCACCACGACCCCGCCGACGTCGTCTTCGTGGACGGCTGGACCGGCAAGGGCGCCATCACCCGGGAACTGAAGGACGCCCTCGCCGCGTTCCCGGGCTTCGAACCGGAGATCGTCGTCCTCGCCGACCCCGGCTCGTGCGTGCGCACGTACGGCACCCGCGAGGACTTCCTGATCCCCTCGGCCTGCCTGAACTCCACCGTCTCCGGACTGGTCTCGCGTACGGTGCTGAGGTCCGACCTGGTCGGGCCCGCCGACTTCCACGGCGCGAAGTTCTACCGCGAACTCGCCGGAGCCGATGTCTCCGTCGGCTTCGTCGACGCCGTCGCGGCCCGCTTCGACGCCGTCGCCGACGCCGTCGACGACGAGGTCAAGGAGCTGCTCGCGGCCGACCGCACCCCCACCTGGGTGGGCTGGGCGGCGGTGGAGCGGATCAGCGAGGAGTACGGCATCCACGACGTGAACCTGGTCAAGCCCGGCGTCGGCGAGACGACGCGGGTGCTGCTGCGCCGCGTCCCGTGGAAGATCCTCGCCCAGCGCGGAGCCGGAGCCGACCTGGACCACGTACGTCTGCTCGCCGAGCAGCGCGGGGTGCCGGTCGAGGAGGTCGACGGACTGCCCTACACGTGCGTAGGACTCATCCACCCCCGATTCACGCGCGGCGCCACGGGCGCCGACGGAAAGGCCGTGTCCGCCAAGTGACTGTCCTCGTAGCCAGTGACCTCGACCGCACGCTCATCTACTCGGCGGCCGCCCTCGGCCTGACGATGCCCGATCCGGTCGCCCCGCGGCTGCTGTGCGTCGAGGTGCACGAGAGCAAGCCCCTGTCGTTCATGACGGAAACGGCGGCCGCCCTGCTGGCGGAGCTGACCGAGAACCCCGCGGCGGTCTTCGTCCCCACGACGACCCGGACCCGCAAGCAGTACCAGCGCATCCGCTTCCCCGGCCGGCCGGCCCCGTACGCGATCTGCGCCAACGGCGGGCAGCTGCTCGTGGACGGCGTACCCGACCGGGACTGGCGGCGGGCGGTCGCCGGACGCCTCGCGCAGGAGTGCGCCCCGCTGGAGGAGGTCCACCAGCACCTCCTCGCGGTGTCGGACCCGGCGTGGCTGCGCAAGGCGCGGATCGCCGAGGACCTGTTCGCGTACCTGGTCGTCGAACGGGCGCTGGTCCCCGAGGAATGGCTGAAGTCGCTCGCCGAGTGGGCGGACGCGCGCGGCTGGGGGGTCTCGCTCCAGGGCCGCAAGATCTACGCGGTGCCGCGACCCCTCACCAAGAGCGCCGCGATGGCCGAGGTGGCCCGCCGTACGGGTGCGACCACCACGCTCGCGGCGGGCGACTCCCTGCTGGACGCCGACCTGCTGCTCGCGGCGGACCGCGGCTGGCGCCCGGGACACGGCGAGCTGGCCGACGCGCGGTGGACGGCGCCGTCGGTCACCGCCCTGACGACGGTCGGTGTGCTGGCGGGTGAGGAAATCATCCGCGCGTTCGGCGGGACGGTTGCGACACTGACCGCATGACCAAGGGCAACAGCACCAAGATCACTGACGAGCTCTACCAGTACGTCCTGGCGCACAACCCCCCGCTGGACGCCGTCCAGCGGGGGCTGGTCGCCACGACCCACGAGAAGTTCCCGCAGTCGGCGGGCATGCAGTCGGCGGAGGAACAGGGGCCGCTGCTGGCCTTCCTCGTCCGGTTGACGGGCGCGCGGCACATCGTGGAAGTGGGCACCTTCACCGGCTTCTCCGCCCTGTCCATGGCCCAGGCGCTCCCGGCCGACGGCCGCCTCATCGCCTGCGACGTGTCGGAGGAGTGGACGGCGTACGGGCGCGAGGCCTGGGAGGCCGCCGGCGTCGCCGACCGCATCGACCTGCGCATCGCCCCCGCCCTGGACACGCTCCGCGCGATGCCGGCCCGGGAGCACATCGACCTGGCGTACGTGGACGCCGACAAGCAGAGCCAGATCCTCTACTGGGAGGAGCTCGTGCCGCGGCTGCGCCCGGGCGGCCTCATCGTCACGGACAACACCCTGTTCCACGGGACCGTCCTGGACGAGTCCCCGGAGAGCCGGGGCGCGAGCGTGCACGCGTTCAACGAGCACGTCGCGGCCGACTCCCGGATGGAATCCGTCCTGCTGGCGATCTCGGACGGGCTGACGCTCTCGCGCAAGCGGTAGCCGTCGCGCGGCGGGGGCCGTCGACCGGGGTGGGCGGCGGGCGGGACCGGGCGGGGCCGGGCTCGGGCTAGGTTCTGTTTCTTGGATCTCCTGATGTGATCATGCGTCTCGGTCCAGGCTGGTCAGCATGGTTGGCCGGGGAGATTTGACGAATGCGGAG
>NZ_JBEZKS010000021.1:0-118892 GCF_040651775.1 Streptomyces sp. NPDC048383 | reverse complement strand
ACGGGCTCGGGGGGGGCCGCCGCGCCCCGCGCCCGCCAGGCCCCGGCCCCCCGCGACCGAACGGTCGCGGGGGCCGGGCCCTTCGTGCGTACGGGGTGCGGTCAGGCGGAGGCCGGCGGGTACATGTCGGACGGCAGTCCGGCCGCGGCCGCGCGGTCCAGCAGCCACAGGGTGCGGCTGCGGCCGACGGCTGCGGCCGCCGGTGCCTGGACGCCGCCCGCCCCGCCGAGGGCGAGGGTGACGGCGCCGGCCTTGTCCTCACCGGCCGCCAGCAACCAGACCTCACGGGCCGCCCGGATCGCCGGGAAGGTGAGGGAGATCCGGGTGGGCGGCGGCTTCGGGGCGCCGTGGACGCCGACGACCGTACGCTCCGTCTCGCGGGTCGCGGGGTGTTCCGGGAACAGGGACGCCACGTGGGTGTCGGGGCCGACGCCCAGCATCAGCACGTCGAAGCGGGGGACCGGGCCGTGGTCCTCGGGGCCGGCCGCCTTCGCCAGCAGGGCGGCGTAGGACGCCGCCGCCGCGTCCACGTCGGCGCCGTACGGGCCGTCGGAGGCGGGCATCGCGTACACGCGGGCCGGGTCCACCGGGACGGAGTCCAGGAGGGCCTCGCGGGCCTGGGTGCAATTGCGCTCGGGGTCGCCCTCGGGGAGGTACCGCTCGTCGCCCCACCACAGGTCGACGCGGGCCCAGTCGATCGCGTCCCGGGCGGGGGCGGCGGCGAGGGCCGCGAGCAGGCCGTTGCCGTTGCGACCGCCGGTCAGGACCACGGAGGCGCTGCCCCGGGCCGCCTGCGCGTCCACGATCTTCGTGATGAGCCGGGCCGCCGCGGCCTGGGCCATCAGCTCCTTGTCCCGGTGGACGACGACCTGGGGAGTCGTCATACCCATGTGCTGCCGCCTTATTGGTAGTTCCGGGGTGCGGGGGGTGCGGGGTGGTACTGGGCGGGGCCCTTCCCCCGGAGGGAAAGGGCCCCGTACAGCTGCTACTTGGCGCCGGCCTTCTTGGCCGGCTTGGCGGCCGGCTTCGGGGCCGCGGCATCGGCCGCGGCATCGGCCGCGGCGTCGGCCGCGGCATCCGCCGCGGGCTCCGCCTTGGTTCCGGCGGCCTTGGTTCCGGCCGGCTTCGCCGGGGCCTTGGACGCGGTCGCCACCGCGGCGGACGCCTCCAGCCGGGCCACGCCGAACTTCAGCGAGGCCTCGTAGGTGTTGTCCGGGTCGAGCCGGCGCAGTTCCTCCGCGAGCAGCTCGGCCGTGTCGCGGCGCTTGAGCGCCACCGCCCGGTCGGGCTGACCAGGGATGCACAGCGTGGCCAGGGCGCCGTCCGCGCGGTCCAGGACGATCACGCCGTCCTTGGTCTCCATGCGGACGGCGGTCAGCCCCGGACCGCCCGACAGCGTGCGGTTGACGGGTACGCCGAGGCGGTCCGCCATCCACATGGCCAGCAGCTCGCAGCTCGGGTTGTCGCCCTCGCCCTCGACGACCGCCGAGACGACGGCCACGTCCGGGTGCTGGTCCAGCGCCGCGGCCAGCATCGAGCGCCACGGAGTGATCCGGGTCCAGGACAGGTCCGTGTCGCCGGGGGCGTAGGCCGCCGCCCGGCCACCGAGGGCCCCGATGGGGTCCTCGCACGAGTACGTGTCCGTGATCCGGCGCTGCCCCAGCGCGCCCAGCGGATCGCCCGCCAGGTCGGCCGGGGCACCCTCCGGCCACCAGACGACCACGGGGGCGTCGGGCAGCAGGAGCGGGAGAACCACCGACTGGGCGTGGTCGACCAGTTCACCGTGCAGGCGGAGCACAACCGTTTCGCCGGTGCCGGAGTCCGCACCGACGCGGATCTCCGCGTCGAGACGGGCCTCGCGGCGACTGCGCGGCGAGCGGCTGACCCGCTTGACGACGACGATGATCCGCGAGGGGTGTTCGTGGGAAGCGTCGTTCGCCGACTTGAGCGCGTCGTACGCGTTCTCCTCGTCGGTCACGATCACCAGCGTGAGGACCATGCCGATGGCCGGCGTGCCGATGTCCCGGCGCGCCTGCACCAACGCGGCGTTGATCCTGCTGGAGGTGGTCTCCGTGAGGTCGATCTTCATGGCCGGCGCCAGCTCCGTCCGTCTCGTGCGAGCATCTCGTCCGCCTCGACCGGCCCCCAGGTACCCGCCGGGTACTGGGCGGGCTTGCCGTGCTTGTCCCAGTACTCCTCGATCGGGTCGAGGATGTTCCAGGACAGCTCGACCTCCTGGTGACGCGGGAAGAGGTTCGCGTCGCCCAGCAGGACATCGAGGATCAGCCGCTCGTACGCCTCGGGGCTGGACTCGGTGAAGGACTCGCCATAGGCGAAGTCCATCGTGACGTCCCGGACCTCCATCGAGGTGCCGGGCACCTTGGAGCCGAAGCGGACGGTCACGCCCTCGTCCGGCTGGACCCGGATGACCAGGGCGTTCTGCCCCAGCTCCTCGGTCGCGCCCGACTCGAACGGCAGGTAGGGGGCCCGCTTGAAGACGACGGCGATCTCGGTCACCCGACGGCCCAGGCGCTTGCCCGTCCGCAGGTAGAACGGGACGCCGGCCCAGCGGCGGTTGTTGATCTCCAGGCGGATGGCCGCGTAGGTGTCGGTCTTCGACTTGGGGTCGATGCCGTCCTCTTCGAGGTACCCGACGACCTTCTCGCCGCCCTGCCAGGCTCCCGAATACTGGCCGCGCACGGTGTGCTTGCCCAGGTCCTCGGGCAGCTCCACGGCGGTCAACACCTTGAGCTTCTCGGCCACCAGCGCCTTCGGGTGGAAGGAGCCGGGCTCCTCCATCGCGGTGAGCGCCAGCAGCTGCAGCAGGTGGTTCTGGATGACGTCGCGGGCCGCGCCGATGCCGTCGTAGTAACCGGCCCGGCCGCCGATGCCGATGTCCTCGGCCATCGTGATCTGCACGTGGTCGACGTACGACCGGTTCCAGATCGGCTCGAACATCGTGTTGGCGAAGCGGAGCGCCAGGATGTTCTGGACGGTCTCCTTGCCGAGGTAGTGGTCGATCCGGAAGACCTCGTCACGGGGGAACACCTCGTGAACGACCTTGTTGAGCTCTTCCGCGCTCTTCAGGTCGTGGCCGAAGGGCTTCTCGATGACGGCACGCCGCCAGGAACCCTCCTTCTGCGCCAGACCGTGGTCCTTGAGCTGCTGGACGACCTTGGGGAAGAACTTGGGGGGCACCGAGAGGTAGAAGGCGAAGTTGCCGCCCGTGCCCTGCGCCTTGTCCAGTTCCTCGATGGTCGCCTTGAGGGTCTCGAAGGCCGCGTCGTCGTCGAAGTCGCCCTGGACGAACCGGCAGCCCTGCACCAGCTGCTGCCAGACCTCCTCGCGGAAGGGGGTGCGCGAGTGCTCCTTGACCGCGTCGTGCACCTCCTGGGCGAAGTCCTCGTCCTGCCACTCGCGGCGGGCGAACCCGATCAGCGAGAAACCCGGCGGCAACAGGCCGCGGTTGGCGAGGTCGTAGACGGCCGGCATGAGCTTCTTGCGCGACAGGTCACCCGTAACGCCGAAAATGACCAGGCCGGACGGCCCCGCGATGCGCGGGAGCCGCCGGTCCTGTGCGTCACGAAGCGGGTTCGCTCCGTTCACCGACAAAAGACTCAGTCCTCCGTGGGGGCGAGGCGCTTGAGCTCCGCCTCGGTCGACTTCAGCAGGTCGTTCCAGGCGTCCGCGAACTTCTCGACGCCTTCGTCCTCGAGCAGCTGCACCACATCGTCGTACGAGATGCCGAGCTTCGCGACCGCGTCGAGTTCGGTGCGGGACTGCTCGTAGGCGCCGCGGATGGTGTCGCCGGAGACCTCGCCGTGGTCGGCGGTGGCCTCCAGGGTGGCCTCGGGCATGGTGTTCACGGTGCCGGGCGCGACCAGGTCCACCACGTACAGGGTGTCCTTGTAGGCCGGGTCCTTGACGCCGGTCGAGGCCCACAGCGGACGCTGCTTGTTGGCCTGCGCCTTGTCCAGGGCCGCCCAGCGCTCGCCGCCGAACACCTCCTCGAAGGCCTCGTAGGCCAGACGGGCGTTGGCGAGGGCCGCCTTGCCCTTCAGGGCCTTGGCCTCGTCGGTGCCGATGCCGTCCAGACGCTTGTCGATCTCGCTGTCCACGCGGGACACGAAGAACGACGCGACCGAGTGGATCTTGGAGAGGTCCAGGCCCGCGGCCTTCGCCTTCTCCAGCCCCGCCAGGTAGGCGTCCATCACGGCGCGGTAGCGCTCCAGCGAGAAGATCAGCGTCACGTTGACGCTGATGCCCTTGCCGATGACCTCGGTGATCGCCGGCAGGCCGGCCTCGGTCGCCGGGATCTTGATCAGGGTGTTCGGGCGGTCCACCAGCCAGGCGAGCTGCTTGGCCTCGGCGATGGTCGCCGTGGTGTTGTGCGCCAGGCGCGGGTCGACCTCGATCGACACGCGGCCGTCCTGGCCCTCGGTCCGGTCGTAGACCGGCCGCAGGATGTCGGCGGCGTCACGGACGTCCACCGTCGTGATCATGCGGATGGCCTCGTCGACGGTGACCTTGCGGGCGGCGAGGTCCGCGAGCTGCTGCTCGTAGCCGTCACCGCTGCTGATGGCCTTCTGGAAGATCGACGGGTTGGTGGTGACACCGACCACGTGCTGCTGGTCGATCAGCTCGGCGAGGTTGCCGGACGTGATGCGCTTGCGGGACAGGTCGTCCAGCCAGATCGCCACGCCCTCGTCGGAGAGGCGCTTGAGTGCGTCTGTCATGGGAATTGCATCTCCTACTGGTTCTCGTACCGGTTTCAGCGCGCGTCGGCGGCGTTGAGGGAGTCCTTGGCGGCGGCGGTCACGGCCTCGGCGGTCAGGCCGAACTCGCGGAACAGGAGGGCTCCGTCGGCCGAGGCACCGAAGTGCTCCAGCGACACGATCCGGCCCGCGTCGCCGACGTAACGGTGCCAGGTCAGGCCGATGCCCGCCTCAACTGCCACTCGCGCCTTGACGGACGGGGTCAGGACGCTGTCCTTGTACTCCTGGTCCTGCTCCTCGAACCACTCGACGCACGGCATCGAGACGACCCGGGTCGGGATGCCCTCGGCCTGCAGCGCCTCGCGCGCGGCGACGGCGAGCTGGACCTCGGAGCCGGTGCCGATCAGCAGCACCTGCGCGGGGCCGCCCTCGGCCTCGAAGAGGACGTAGCCGCCCTTGACCGTGTCCTCGTTCGCCGGGTACGTCGGTACACCCTGGCGGGTGAGGGCGAGGCCGTGCGGGGCGCCCTTGCCGTACACCTTGGTGTGACGCTTGAGGATCTGGCGCCAGGCGATGGCGGTCTCGTTCGCGTCGGCCGGACGGACCAAGTTCAGGCCCGGGATGGCGCGCAGCGCGGCGACGTGTTCGACCGGCTGGTGGGTCGGACCGTCCTCGCCGAGGCCGATCGAGTCGTGCGTCCAGACGTACGTCACGGGCAGGTGCATCAGCGCGGACAGCCGGACCGCGTTGCGCATGTAGTCGGAGAACACCAGGAAGGTGCCGCCGTAGACGCGGGTGTGGCCGTGCAGGGCGATGCCGTTCATGGCCGCGGCCATGGCGTGCTCGCGGATGCCGAAGTGGATGGTGCGGCCGTACGGGTCGGCCTCCGGCAGCGGGTTGCCCACCGGCAGGAACGAGGAGTTCTTGTCGATGGTCGTGTTGTTGGAGCCGGCCAGGTCGGCCGAGCCGCCCCACAGCTCCGGGATGACCGCGCCGAGCGCTTCGAGGACCTTGCCGGAGGCGGCGCGGGTGGCGACGCCCTTGCCGGGCTCGAAGGCGGGGAGCTTGTCCTCCCAGCCCGCGGGCAGCTCGTTGGCCTCGATGCGGTCGAAGGACGCGGCGCGCTCCGGGTTGGCGGTGCGCCAGGCGGAGAAGTCCTTCTCCCAGGCGGCGCGGGCCTCACGGCCGCGCTCGCCGAGCGCGCGGGTGTGGGCGATGACCTCGTCGGAGACCTCGAAGGTCCGCTCCGGGTCGAAGCCGAGCACGCGCTTGGTCGCGGCGACCTCGTCGTTGCCGAGCGCCGAGCCGTGCGCGGCCTCGGTGCCCTGGGCGTGCGGGGCCGGCCAGGCGATGATCGAGCGGGCGGCGATGAAGGAGGGGCGGTCCTTCTCGGCCTTGGCGGCCTCGAAGGCGGCGTACAGCGCCTTGGGGTCCAGGTCGCCGTTCTCCTGCGCGGCGACGCGCTGGACGTGCCAGCCGTAGGCCTCGTACCGCTTGAGGGTGTCCTCGGAGACGGCCGTCTCCGTGTCGCCCTCGATGGAGATGTGGTTGTCGTCCCAGAGCAGCACCAGGTTGCCGAGCTTCTGGTGTCCGGCCAGGGCCGACGCCTCGTGGGAGATGCCCTCCTGGAGGCAGCCGTCGCCCGCGATCGCGTAGACCATGTGGTCGAACGGGGAGGTGCCCGCCGGGGCCTCCGGGTCGAACAGACCGCGCTCGTAGCGGGCGGCCATGGCCATGCCCACCGCGTTCGCGATGCCCTGGCCCAGCGGACCGGTGGTGGTCTCGACGGCCGCCGTGTGGCCGTACTCCGGGTGACCGGGGGTCTTGGAACCCCAGGTGCGGAACGCCTTGAGGTCGTCCAGCTCCAGGCCGAAGCCACCGAGGTAGAGCTGGGTGTAGAGGGTCAGGGACGAGTGCCCCGCGGAGAGCACGAAGCGGTCACGACCGACCCACTGGGGGTCAGCAGGGTCGTGCCGCATGACCTTCTGGAACAGGGTGTACGCGGCGGGAGCCAGGCTCATCGCGGTACCGGGGTGGCCGTTCCCGACCTTCTGGACCGCGTCGGCGGCCAGGATGCGGGCGGTGTCGACGGCCCGCTGGTCCAGTTCGGTCCACTCGAGCTCTGTGGTGGTCGGCTTGGTGCTCACCGTTGGTCAGGGCTCCTCTCCACATGTTGTTTTCCCGGTGACGAACGGTGCCACCGGCGCGATTCCGAGCCTACCCCCGCCAGGGCGTGCGGCTATTCGAGTGCCGGTAGTGCGTCGCCGGGTCGGCGTCCGCTGTTCATCCGGGATCTCGCCTACCCCGGTCCGATCGGCTCAACACGAGGCGACCCCCGCGCGGGGCGACGCAAGAGCAACGTCTAGAGTGGCGTGGTACGCGCAAGCCTTTACCGGACCTTCATGTCATGGAGGGGCCGAGTCGGAGCTTGCTGGATTCTCTCTCAGGGGTGTGCGTGACGGCCGTCGAATCCCGTCCAGCGGGGGTGCTCGGGACGAGCCCCGGTCACCGGCCGTTCGGGGCCCGGGCCATGGCATTCGTGGCACTGACGAAGCCGCGGATCATCGAGCTGCTGCTCATCACGACGGTGCCGGTCATGTTCCTCGCGGAACAGGGTGTGCCGTCGTTGTGGCTGGTCCTCGCGACCTGCTTCGGCGGTTACCTGTCCGCGGGCGGCGCGAACGCGCTGAACATGTACATCGACCGTGACATCGACGCGCTGATGGACCGCACGTCGCAGCGGCCGCTGGTGACCGGCATGGTGAGCCCGCGCGAGTGCCTGGTCTTCGGCATCTCCCTCGGGGTGATCTCCACCCTGTTCTTCGGTCTCCTCATCAACTGGCTGTCGGCCGCCCTCGCGCTGGGCGCGCTCCTCTTCTACGTCGTCGTCTACACGATGCTGTTGAAGCGGCGCACCTCGCAGAACATCGTGTGGGGCGGGATCGCCGGCTGCATGCCGGTGCTCATCGGCTGGTCGGCGGTGAAGAACGAGGTCTCCTGGGCCGCGATCATCCTCTTCCTGGTCATCTTCTTCTGGACGCCGCCGCACTACTGGCCGCTGTCGATGAAGGTGAAGGACGACTACGCCCGGGTCGGCGTGCCGATGCTGCCGGTCGTGGCCGGCAACCAGGTGGTCGCCCGCCAGATCGTCCTCTACAGCTGGGTCATGGTGGGCGTCTCGCTCCTGCTGACCCCGCTGGACTACACCGGCTGGTTCTACACGACGGTCGCGCTGCTGGCCGGCGGCTGGTGGCTGTGGGAGGCGCACGCGCTGCACGCCCGGGCCAAGTCCGGGCTGACGGGCGCGAAGCTCAAGGAGATGCGGCTGTTCCACTGGTCGATCACCTACGTCTCGCTCCTGTTCGTCGCCGTGGCCGTGGATCCCTTCCTCCGCTGACGCTTCCTCCGCTCGTTACCCGCCGGTAGCATGCCCTGCATGGCAGAGACCGCGGACACCGCAGACACCGTAGACAAGAAGCAGGACCGTACGGCGGCGAAGCTGGCCCGTCAGATCGGCGCGTTCGCCAAGGAGCACGGCGGCGCCGAGGGCCAGCTCGCGCACATCGGCCAGGCCGGCACCCGGATCGTCCTGGTGGGCACCGACGGCGGCTGGGGCGACCTCGTCGCCCCGACCTACGAGGTGGCCCGGCTGGCGGCGGAGAAGTCCGGCCTGACCTTCGCGGACGAGTTCGACGGGGAGCTGGCCGCCCGGGTGCGGACGGGCCCGTACGAGTGGTCCCGGATGGCCGGCCTCCAGCTCGGCGGCCCCGCCAACCCGAAGGCCTGACCGGCGCGGCGGCGCACCGCGAAAATGCGCCCGGGGCAACACCTCATGCCCCGCTCACCCGTTAGGACGTGTGGAAGCCGCTTCCTCACGTCCGCAACGGGATGCCCGGATGATCGAAACGCCGCCCTTGGTGGACCAGTACTGCCACGGGGTGCTCCGTACGGAGCTGGGCCTCGGCACCTTCGAGGCCGCACTGGTCCCGTCGGCCGGCCCGCCCGCCGCGGGCACCACCCTCTTCGACACCCAGACCGGCTTCGCGGTGCGCCGCTGGTGTCCGCCGCTGCTGGGGCTCGAACCGCACTGCGCGCCCGCCCGCTACCTGGCGCGGCGCCGGGAGCTGGGCGTCGCCGAGGCCGGGCGCAGGCTGCTGCGGGGGGCGGGCGTCGGGGCGTACCTCGTGGACACGGGCCTGCCGGGCGACCTCACCGGCCCCAAGGAGCTGGCCCTGGCCGGGGACGCGCCGACCCACGAGGTGGTCCGGCTGGAGTTACTGGCCCAGCAGGTCGCCGACACCTCGGGGACCGTGGCCGCCTTCCTGGCCAACCTGTCCGGGGCCGTCCACCACGCCGCCGCGGGCGCCGTCGCCTTCGGCTGCGGGGCCGCCGCGGTCGCGGCCGCCGGCGAGGCCGAGCCGCCGGGCCCCGGTGAGGTGCGCGGGGCGGCCGGGCGGTGGCTCGCCGACCGGCGCAGGGGCGGCGCCGTACGGGATCCGGTCCTGCTGCGGCACCTGCTGTGGAGCGCGGTCGCTTCGGGGCTGCCGCTGCAACTGCACGTCGGTGGAGCCGCTCCGGAGCCGCTGACCGGATTCGTCCGGGCCGCCGCGGGGCCGGGTACGCGGCTGGTCCTGCTGGGCAGCTACCCGCACCACCGGCAGGCGGCCCGGCTCGCGGCGGCCCATCCGCACGTGTACGTCGACCTCGGCCCGGGCCCGGCGCGTACGGGGGCCCGGACGGCGGCCGTACTGGCGGAGCTGCTGGAACTCGCGCCGTTCGGGAAGTTGCTGTTCTCCAGCGGGGGTCGAGAGCTTCCCGAGCTGCACGCGGTGGGCGCCCTGGTGTTCCGCGAGGCGTTGGGCCGGGTCCTGGGCGGCTGGGCCGCCGACGGGTCCTGGTCGAGGCGGGACGCGGACCGGGTCGCGGGGATGCTCGCGGCGGGCAACGCCCGGCGGGTCTACCGGTTGGACGAGCGGGGCTGAACCGCTCCGCCCGCCGCACCGGGAAGCGTCAGACAGTCGAGAGCCGCGGGTCGCCCTGAACGGGGACCTCCGTGTGGACGGCGGGGCGCTCGCGCAGGGAGAGGGCCACCCGCAGGACCGCGATCCACACCAGACAGGAGCCGAACATGTGGGCGGCGACGAGCACCTCGGGCAGCTCCGTGAAGAACTGCACGTAGCCGATGGCGCCCTGGGCGAGCAGCACGACCAGCAGGTCGCGGGCCCGGGCCCGGGTGTCGGTGGGGGCGTCCACGACGCGCAGCACCAGCCACATCGCGACGGCGAGCGCGCAGACCAGCCAGGCGGCGATGGCGTGGACGTGGGCGGTGGTGGCCCAGTCGAACGGCATGCGCGGGACCTCGCTGCTGTCGCCGGCGTGCGGACCGGACCCGGTCACCACGGTGCCCGCGGCGATCAGGACGAACGTGGTGGTGACCAGGACCCAGGAGAGCCCGCGCACCGGAGCGGGCACCCGGGGCTTGGGGGCGCCGTCACCCTCGCGGGCGCGCTGCCAGGTGAGCGTCGTCACGGTGATCAGCGCGGTGGCGAGCAGGAAGTGCCCGGCCACGCTCCACGGGTTGAGCTTGGTGTGGACGGTGATCCCGCCGAGCACGGCGTTGCCGCACACGACCCAGAACTGGGCCCAGCCGAGCTTGGTCAGGGACCGGCGCCACGGCTTGGCGCACCGGGCGGCCAGGATGCACCAGCCGACGGCGGCGCTGACCACGTAGGTCAGCATCCGGTTGCCGAACTCGATGGCGCCGTGGATGCCCTGGGCCTGAGTGGTGATCAGGCTGTCGTCGGTGCACTTGGGCCAGGTGTCGCAGCCGAGACCGGATCCGGTCAGCCGCACCGCCCCGCCGGTGATGACGATGACGACGGTCATGACGAGGGCGGCGAGCGCGGCTCGCTGGACGATCCGGGGTGAGGGGGTCCAGCGGGCGGCGAGGTAGGCGAAGGGATTGAGCACGGACCTATCGTAGGCCGCGCCTTGTGCAAAGTTTCACGAGGGGGTGGGTGCCGTCGCGTCCGGGCCGACGACCAGGCGGAACCGGGCGCCGGCCGGGTCGCCCTCGGCGTGCCACCACACGCGCACGCACCAGAGGCCGCTGTCGCCGGGGTAGTCCGGCGACTCCCGGAAGCCGCGGACCAGTTCACCCGCTACGTCCTCCGCCGTCCGATTGCGCACGTCTGCCCCGTCACGCCAGGGATGTCCCTGTACGTTCCACAGTCCATCGGCGCCGCGCACGTCGACGCGCCACACGGCCCGCCAAGGCGTGACCTCCAGCATCGTGGAGACCTGGTCGGCCTCCAGCCCCAGCCGGGCGGCGATCTCGGGGGCGGGCACCCCCTGGATCCGGGCGGCCACCACGGCCTGCGGCAACAGCCGTTCGGGCAGCAGCCCGTCGGCGCGCAGCCCGGCGAGGGAGTCGAAGGCGAGGAAACGCAGCCGCAGTTCCAGTTGCCGCCCGACGTGGTCCAGGGCCTCCTCGGCCTCCTGCGCCTCCTCCGGGCCGGGCGCGGCGAGCAGCAGGCTGCGGAACCCGGCCTCGGCGTCCACCGCCCAGGCGACCGCGTCCGCGGCGAAGCCCAGCTCGGCGAGCCGGTCGCCGAGGAAGACCTTGGCCTGGGCGAGCCCCCGACGGTTGACCGGGTCGTGCTGGTCGAGGCCGGCCCACACCTCGACGGCGGCCCGGGTCAGGTCGCGGGCGCGTTCGCCGGCGGCCCGTTCCATCGCGCTGGGGCCGTACTCGGAGCCGGTGCCGAGCGGGTGGCGCGGCAGGCGGTCCGCGTCGCTCAGCGGCCAGGCCAGCCAGACGCCCTGGTTGATCAGACCCCGGGCGTACCACCGGGCGTACTCCGGCGCGTGTTCGGCGGCCTGCTGTCCGTGGTGCAGCCCCTCCTCGATGGCGGCCAGGGCCCCGGCCCGGTCGCCGGCCGCGAAGCGGCGCGCGGCGAGGTCACCGAGGCGCAGCCCGAGCCGGGCGGCGCACTCGGCGTCCGTCCGGGCGGGCTCGCGGAGCGCGCCGATGAGTTCGCCCAGCAGCCGCTCGCTCTCGGCGGGGTCCGCCTGCGCGGCGCCGGACCGGATCCGCGCCCACTGTTCGTCCAGCCGCAGAACGGCTTCCCGCTGCGCCATGCCCGCCCCCGGCATCCTGGTCGTGCGTCGCCCCGCCGTGCGTCGCTGATGTGTGGAGGCGCTCATCCTCCTGCCAGGCCAACGTCCAGGGGAAGGGATTCACTCCCAGCGGAAGGTGCGGGCGGCCGCGCCGAGACCGAGGACGGCCCAGCCGGCCAGCACCGCGGCATCCGTCCAGGGCAGCGCGGCCCCGTGCTGGAGCACCTCGCGCAGCCCGTCGGAGAGGGCGGAGATGGGGAGCAGTTCGAGGACGGACTGGACGGCTCCGGGGAACTTGTCGAGCGGGACGATCACGCCGCCGCCGACGAGCAGCAGCAGGAACACCAGGTTCGCGGCGGCCAGCGTCGCCTCGGCCTTGAGGGTGCCGGCCATCAGCAGGCCGAGGCCGGAGAAGGCGGCCGTGCCCAGCAGGACCAGGGCGGCCACCGCGAGCGGGTTGCCGTGCGGGGACCAGCCCAGGGCGAAGGCGATCACCGTCAGCAGTGCGATCTGGAGCACCTCGGTGACCAGCACCGACAGGGTCTTGGCGGCCATCAGGGCCCAGCGGGGCAGCGGGGAGGCGCCGAGCCGCTTGAGGATCCCGTAGCGGCGGTCGAAGCCGGTGGCGATGGCCTGGCCGGTGAAGGCGGTGGACATCACGGCGAGGGCGAGGATGCCGGGGGCCAGGAAGTCGACGGACTTCTCGGCGCCGCCCCCTCGAATGGGCACAGTGATGATGTCCACCGAGGAGAAGAGGGTCAGCAACAGCGCCGGGATGATCACGGTGAGCAGCAGTTGTTCGCCGTTGCGCAGCAGCATCCGGGTCTCCAGCGCGGTCTGCGCCAGGATCATCCGGGACACCGGCGCGGCTCCCGGCCGGGGGGTGAACGTACCGACGCTCATGAACGCGGCTCCTTGCCGGTCGGTTCCAGGCCGTGCTGTCCCGGGGGGCGACCCCCGGACCCCCGGCGGGGATCCGTGTCGATCGGGGTCATCAGCGCAGCTCCTTGCCGGTCAGTTCCAGGAAGACGTCTTCGAGGGTGTGCCGTTCCACCGAGAGGCTGCTCGGCATCACCCCGTGCTGGGCGCACCAGGAGGCGACGGTGGCCAGCAGCTGGGGGTCCACGTCGCCGGTGACCCGGTAGGAGCCGGCCGTCAGCTCGGCGGCCCGGGTGCCGTCGGGCAGGGCCTTGAGCAGCGAGGCCAGGTCGAGGGAGGGGCGGCCGGTGAAGCGCAGGGTGTTCTCGGCGCCGCCCCGGCACAGCTGTTCGGGGCTGCCGTGGGCGATGACCCGGCCCGCGTCCACGATGGCGACCTCGTCGGCGAGCTGCTCGGCCTCGTCCATGTGGTGGGTGGTGAGGACGACGGTGACCCCGTCGGCCCGCAGTTCCCGTACGAGTTCCCAGGTCGCGCGGCGGGCCTGGGGGTCGAGGCCGGCGGTCGGCTCGTCCAGGAAGACCAGCTCGGGGCGGCCCACCACGGCCATCGCGAGCGCGAGGCGCTGCTGCTGGCCTCCGGACAGGCGCCGGTAGGGGGTGCGGCCGCAGCCGCCGAGGCCGAGGCGCTCGACCAGGACGTCGACGTCGAGGGGGTGCGCGTACAGCCGGGACACGTGGCGGAGCATCTCGACGGCGCGGGCGCCGGAGTAGACCCCGCCGGACTGGAGCATGACGCCGATCCGGGGGCGCAGGGCCTCCGCGCGGGTGACGGGGTCGAGGCCGAGGACGCGGACGGTGCCCGCGTCGGGGCGGACGTAGCCCTCGCAGGTCTCCACGGTCGTCGTCTTGCCCGCGCCGTTGGGGCCGAGGACCGCGGTGACCGAGGCGCCGGGAACGGTGAGGTCCAGGCCGTCCACCGCTGTTTTGGGGCCGTACCGCTTCACCAGTCCGCGGATCTCCACGGCGGGGTCGTTGCTCATGGGGGTCGAGTCTACGGAGCGCGGCAGGGGTCCTTGGTCCTGGGGGCGACGGGGTCGGGGGCCCTGCGGTCGGTGACCTTTTCGGGCGCTCGGGGGCGGGCCGGCGCCCTGGCGTTGAGTGGTGAACAGCATCGCTCAGAACGTCGAGGCCACCTCCGGGCAGGCCGCGCACAAGGCCCACGACCTGGGACATCCGCCGCGGGACCTGTGCGCGTCCTGGGGGCTGTCGCTGGCGGGGAACCGCGTCGGCGCGTTCGTGTTCGGGGCGATGGTGCACGCCTCCGGGGTGACGTCCTCGCCGTCCGCGCGGGCGATGCTGACCGGGATGGTCCACGCGAAGACGGAACTGGGCGGGGGTCAGCTGTTCTGGCGCGCGGTGCTCTGCAACATGCTCGTCTGCCTGGCGATCTGGATGTTCACCCGGGCCCGCGGGGACGCGGCGAAGATCTTCGTCCTGTGCTGCCCGTGGCCGTTTTCGTGGCCGTCGGATTCGAACACTGCGTCGCGAACACGGCTCTTTTCAGCTTGGCGATCCTGGATGGCCCAGTCGGTTTCGGTGAGCTTTTCCGGAACCTGATGTTCACCGTTCCGGGGAACGTCGTGGGCGGAGGCTTGCTGGTGGGAGCCGTTTATTGGTTCACCGGTGGTGCTCACCGAGAGCGCGGATCCATGGGGTCCGCTTAACTCTCCGTAGAGAAATTAGGTAACCCTTAGTGATGGATGCCACCAGGAGTGGCGTCCATCACGGCTTGTCGTCGCTCGGTTAATTACGCAACAATGGCGTTGTGAAATACGGCGAACGGATGATCGAGACCCCCCAGGGGGAACTCGTGACCGGGGAGCGGTCAACCCGCAACCGGGTCGCGCGCTCCATCCTGGACCACGGTCCGTCCACCGTCGCCGACCTCGCGCAGCGTCTGGGCCTCACCCAGGCCGCCGTGCGACGCCACCTCGACGCGCTCGTCGCCGACGAGGTGGTCGAACCCCGTGAGCAGCGTGTGTACGGTGCGCGCACCCGGGGTCGACCCGCCAAGGTCTTCGCGCTCACCGACTGCGGCCGCGACGCCTTCGACCAGTCCTACGACGCGCTCGCCGCGGACGCCCTGCGCTGGATCGCGCGGGCCGCCGGCGGCGGGGAGCAGGGGGAGGCGGCCGTCGCCGCCTTCGCCAGGGCGCGGATGGAGGCGCAGGCGGAGCCCTACCGGGAAGCCGTCGAGGCGGCCGCCCCCGCGGACCGCGCCGAGGCCCTCGCCAAGGCGTTGACCGGGGACGGGTACGCTGCTACGGCGAAGAGCGCTCCCGGTCCGCACAGCGGTGAACAGCTCTGTCAGCACCACTGCCCGGTCGCACACGTCGCCGAGCAGTTCCCGCAGCTTTGCGAGGCGGAGACCGAGGTCTTCTCCCGCCTGCTCGGGACGCATGTGCAGCGCCTCGCCACGATCGCCCACGGCGACGGGGTGTGCACGACGTTCATTCCGCGAAGCGCCACACAGACCGACACATCAGTATCTTCAAGTACGGCCGGGAGGAACCCCGCATGACCACGGAGACTGCTCACCCTGAGCTCGATGGCCTGGGCACCTACGAATACGGCTGGGCCGACTCCGACGCGGCCGGCGCCGCTGCCAAGCGGGGCCTGTCCGAGGACGTCGTCCGAGACATCTCGGCGAAGAAGTCCGAGCCGGAGTGGATGCTGAACCTCCGCCTCAAGGGCCTCAAGCTGTTCGGCAAGAAGCCCATGCCCAACTGGGGTTCCGACCTCTCGGGCATCGACTTCGACAACATCAAGTACTTCGTGCGTTCCACCGAGAAGCAGGCCGCTTCCTGGGAGGACCTGCCCGAGGACATCAAGAACACGTACGACAAGCTCGGCATCCCCGAGGCCGAGAAGCAGCGCCTCGTCGCGGGTGTCGCGGCCCAGTACGAGTCCGAGGTCGTCTACCACCAGATCCGCGAGGACCTGGAGGAGCAGGGCGTCATCTTCCTCGACACGGACACCGCGCTCAAGGAGCACCCGGAGCTCTTCCAGGAGTACTTCGGCACGGTCATCCCGGTCGGCGACAACAAGTTCGCGTCGCTGAACACCGCGGTGTGGTCCGGCGGCTCCTTCATCTACGTCCCCAAGGGCGTGAAGGTCGACATTCCGCTCCAGGCCTACTTCCGTATCAACACGGAGAACATGGGCCAGTTCGAGCGGACGCTGATCATCGTCGACGAGGACGCCTACGTCCACTACGTCGAGGGCTGCACCGCCCCAATCTACTCCTCGGACTCGCTGCACAGCGCCGTGGTCGAGATCATCGTGAAGAAGGGCGGCCGCTGCCGCTACACGACGATCCAGAACTGGTCGAACAACGTCTACAACCTGGTCACCAAGCGCGCCGTGGCGTACGAGGGCGCGACCATGGAGTGGGTCGACGGCAACATCGGTTCCAAGGTCACCATGAAGTACCCGGCGGTCTACCTGATGGGCGAGCACGCCAAGGGCGAGACCCTGTCCATCGCCTTCGCGGGCGAGGGCCAGCACCAGGACGCCGGCTCCAAGATGGTCCACATGGCGCCGTACACCTCCTCCAACATCGTCTCCAAGTCGGTGGCGCGCGGCGGTGGCCGTACCTCCTACCGAGGCCTGGTGGAGATCGGCGAGGGCGCCCACGGCTCCAAGTCGAACGTGCTCTGCGACGCGCTGCTGGTCGACACCATCTCCCGCTCGGACACGTACCCGTACGTGGACGTCCGCGAGGACGACGTGTCGATGGGCCACGAGGCGACCGTCTCCAAGGTCTCCGACGACCAGCTCTTCTACCTGATGAGCCGCGGTCTGACCGAGTTCGAGGCCATGGCCATGATCGTGCGCGGCTTCGTCGAGCCGATCGCGCGCGAGCTGCCGATGGAGTACGCCCTGGAGCTGAACCGGCTGATCGAGCTGCAGATGGAGGGGTCGGTCGGTTAGTCCCGACCGCCCGACCGCCCGCAGACATTCTTTGACGTAGGAAAGAGAGCACGAAGACAGCCATGGCTGAGGCTCAGAACATTCCGGCCGGTTCCACCACCGCCGGCGCGATCGCGGTGGCCGCCGAGTCCACCGTCGCCACCCGGATGAGCGCGCCCCCGTCCTTCGACGTGGCCGACTTCCCGGTTCCGCACGGCCGCGAGGAGGAGTGGCGGTTCACCCCGCTCGCCCGTCTCAAGGGCCTGCACGACGGCACCGCGGTCGCCAACGGCACCATGAAGGCACAGATCGACGCGCCCGAGGGCGTCACGATCGAATCCGTCGAGCGCGGCGACGCCCGCATCGGCAAGGCCGGCGCCCCCGTGGACCGGGTCGCCGCCCAGGCGTTCTCGTCCTTCGCCAAGGCCACGGTCGTCACCGTGCCCAAGGAGCTGGTGCTCACCGAGCCCGTGCGCGTTTCGCTGCACGGCGAGGGCGGCACCACCTTCGGCCACACCGTGTTCGACGTCCAGGCCTTCGCCGAGGCCGTCATCGTCATCGACCACACCGGTGACGGCGTGCGCGCCGCCAACGTCGACTTCCTCGTCGGCGACGGCGCGAAGCTGACCGTCGTATCGGTGCAGGACTGGGACGACACCGCCGTCCACGTCTCCCAGCACAACGCGCTGATCGGCCGCGACGCGACGTTCAAGTCGATCGTGGTCACCTTCGGCGGCGACCTCGTCCGCCTGCACCCCCGCGTGAACTACGCGGGCCCCGGCGGCGAGGCCGAGCTCTTCGGCCTGTACTTCACGGACGCCGGTCAGCACCAGGAGCACCGCCTCCTGGTCGACCACAAGGCCCCGCACTGCAAGTCGAACGTCGTCTACAAGGGCGCGCTCCAGGGTCAGGACGCCCACGCGGTCTGGATCGGTGACGTGCTCATCGAGAAGACCGCCGAGGGCACCGACACCTACGAGATGAACCGCAACCTCGTCCTGACGGACGGCGCGCGGGTCGACTCGGTGCCGAACCTGGAGATCGAGACCGGCGAGATCGTCGGCGCCGGCCACGCCTCCGCGACCGGCCGCTTCGACGACGAGCAGCTCTTCTACCTCCAGTCCCGCGGCATCCCGGCCGACACGGCCCGCCGCCTGGTCGTGCGCGGCTTCTTCGGCGAGCTCGTCCAGCAGATCGGTGTCCCCGACATCGAGGAGCGCCTGCTCGCGAAGATCGAAACCGAGCTGCAGGCGTCCGTCTGATGACCTACGTCAAGGCCTGTGCGCTGAGCGAGCTGGAAGAGGACGCCCCCAAGCGGGTCGAGCTCGACGGCACGCCGGTGTCCATCGTCTCCACCGGGGGCGAGGTGTTCGCGATCAACGACATCTGCTCGCACGCGAACGTCTCGCTCTCGGAGGGCGAGGTCGAGGACTGCATGATCGAGTGCTGGTTGCACGGGTCGGCCTTCGACCTGCGCACCGGAAAGCCGTCCGGTCTGCCCGCGACGCGCCCCGTACCCGTATACCCCGTAAAGATCGAAGGGGGCAACGTCCTTGTCGACGTACGCGCCTCCCTCACCCAGGAGTCCTGAGGTATCCATGGCAACGCTTGAAATCCACGACCTGCACGTCTCCGTCGAGGCCGAGAACGCCGCCCGCGAGATCCTCAAGGGCGTCAACCTCACCATCAAGCAGGGTGAGACGCACGCCATCATGGGTCCGAACGGCTCCGGCAAGTCCACCCTCGCGTACGCGCTCGCGGGCCACCCGAAGTACACGATCACCAGTGGCACCGTGACCCTCGACGGCGAAGACGTCCTGGAGATGTCCGTCGACGAGCGCGCCCGCGCCGGCGTCTTCCTCGCCATGCAGTACCCGGTCGAGATCCCCGGCGTCTCGGTCTCCAACTTCCTGCGCACCTCGGCCACCGCCATCCGCGGCGAGGCGCCGAAGCTGCGTACCTGGGTGAAGGAGGTCAAGTCCGCGATGGAGCAGCTCCAGATGGACCCGGCCTTCGCCGAGCGCAACGTCAACGAGGGCTTCTCCGGCGGCGAGAAGAAGCGCCACGAGATCCTCCAGCTGGAGCTCCTGAAGCCGAAGATCGCGATCCTCGACGAGACCGACTCCGGCCTCGACGTCGACGCCCTGCGCCAGGTCTCCGAGGGCGTCAACCGCGTCCGCGACACGGGCGAGGTCGGCACCCTGCTGATCACGCACTACACGCGGATCCTCCGCTACATCAAGCCCGACTTCGTCCACGTCTTCTCCGAGGGCCGCATCGTCGAGTCCGGCGGCGCCGAGCTCGCCGACAAGCTGGAGGCCGAAGGCTACGAGTCGTACAGCACGAAGGGTGGCGCGACCGCGTGACACAGCTGCCTGGCCTCCTCGACATCGAGGCGATCCGCAAGGACTTCCCCCTTCTGGATCGTGTGGTCCACGACGGGAAGAAGATCGTTTACCTGGACAACGCGGCGACTTCGCAGAAGCCGCGCCAGGTGCTCGACGCGCTGAACGAGTACTACGAGCAGCACAACGCCAACGTCCACCGCGGCGTGCACGTGCTCGCCGAGGAGGCCACGGCGCTGTACGAGGGCGCTCGCGACAAGGTCGCCGCCTTCATCAACGCACCGAGCCGCAACGAGGTGATCTTCACCAAGAACGCCTCGGAGTCGCTCAACCTCGTCGCGAACATGCTCGGCTGGGCCGACGAGCCCTACCGGGTCGACCAGGACACCGAGATCGCCATCACGGAGATGGAGCACCACTCCAACATCGTCCCGTGGCAGCTGCTCTCGCAGCGCACCGGCGCGAAGCTGAAGTGGTTCGGCCTCACCGACGACGGCCGGCTCGACCTGTCCAACATCGAAGAGGTCATCACGGAGAAGACGAAGATCGTCTCCTTCACGCTGGTCTCCAACATCATGGGCACGGTCAACCCGGTCGACGCGATCGTCCGGCGCGCGCAGGAGGTCGGCGCGCTGGTGCTGATCGACGCCTCGCAGGCCGCTCCGCACATGCCGCTGGACGTGCAGGCCCTCGGCGCCGACTTCGTCGCCTTCACCGGCCACAAGATGTGCGGCCCGACCGGCATCGGCGTCCTGTGGGGCCGCCAGGAGCTGCTGGAGGACCTGCCCCCGTTCCTCGGTGGCGGCGAGATGATCGAGACCGTGTCGATGCACTCGTCGACGTACGCCCCGGCGCCCCACAAGTTCGAGGCGGGTACGCCCCCGATCGCCCAGGCCGTCGGCCTCGGTGCGGCCGTGGACTACCTGACCGCGATCGGCATGGACAAGATCGCCGCGCACGAGCACGCGATCACGGAGTACGCGGTCAAGCGCCTCCTGGAGGTGCCCGACCTGCGGATCATCGGCCCCACCACGGCCGAGGACCGCGGCGCCGCGATCTCCTTCACGCTCGGGGACATCCACCCGCACGACGTCGGCCAGGTGCTCGACGAGCAGGGCATCGCCGTCCGCGTGGGACACCACTGCGCGCGTCCGGTCTGCCTGCGGTACGGAATTCCCGCGACGACGCGGGCGTCTTTCTACCTGTACTCCTCTCCCGCCGAGGTCGACGCGCTGATCGACGGGCTGGAGCACGTACGGAACTTCTTCGGATGACGACGAGTCGGACGACAAGAGGCTGACGAGGACGCTGTGAAGCTGGATTCGATGTACCAGGAACTGATCCTGGACCACTACAAGCACCCGCACGGGCGTGGCCTGCGCGACGGCGACGCCGAGGTGCACCACGTCAATCCGACGTGTGGGGACGAGATCACGCTGCGCGTGAAGTACGACGGGCAGACGCTCACCGACGTCTCCTACGAGGGCCAGGGCTGTTCCATCAGCCAGGCGAGCGCCTCCGTACTGAACGAGCTGCTCGTCGGCAAGGAGCTGGCGGACGCGCAGAAGATCCAGGCCGTGTTCCTGGAGCTGATGCAGTCCAAGGGCCAGATCGAGCCCGACGAGGCCATGGAGGAGGTGCTGGAGGACGCGGTCGCGTTCGTCGGCGTCTCCAAGTATCCGGCGCGCGTGAAGTGTGCTCTGCTGAGCTGGATGGCGTGGAAGGACGCGACCGCCCAGGCACTGGGCGACGCGGAGAGGAAGACGGCATGACCGAGAACGCGACGCCCGAGGCGTCGATCAAGCCGGCCAGCGAGGAAGAGGTCCGTGAGGCCCTCTACGACGTGGTCGACCCCGAGCTGGGCATCGACGTCGTCAACCTGGGCCTGATCTACGGCATCCACGTCGACGACGCGAACATCGCGACCCTCGACATGACGTTGACCTCGGCGGCCTGTCCGCTGACCGACGTCATCGAGGACCAGGCGAAGTCGGCGACGGAGGGCATCGTCAACGAGCTCCGCATCAACTGGGTCTGGATGCCCCCGTGGGGCCCGGACAAGATCACGGACGACGGCCGTGAGCAGCTGCGCGCGCTCGGCTTCAACGTCTGAGCGACGGACACCGGAGGGGCCCCCGGCACGGTCGTGCCGGGGGCCCCTCCTGTTCTCCGGGCGGGGGGCCCGGAGGCGGGGCGACGTTCTCCGGGGCAGCGTTCTCCGGGCGGACGGGCACCGTGCACCGGGAGTTCGCCGCAGTCGCCGAACCTTCTCGACGGCCGTCACTCGGTGACGCCGCACACGAGAGGAACACCTGTGACCCTTCGCCTTGCACCGGGACGCCGCCGGGGTACCGCCGGAGCCGCCGGCGCCGCGGCCCTGCTCCTCGCCGGGCTCACCGCGCCCGCGTCCGCGCACGCCGCGAGCGGGCCCGCGCGGGATTGGGCCGCCCCGACGATCGCGCTGTCCGCGACGCACCTGAGCGGCGCGGTGGGCGCCTTCGGCGACCCGGCCGTCACGGTGGACGTGGAGCAGCAGGGCATCTCGGCCGGCTTCCTGCGGCTGCGGGTCGTCTCCTCCAGCAACCCGGCCGTCGCGCGCGTCGGCGACGTACGGCAGGTGCGCGAGCGGAACGGCGAGCGCCGGCTCACTGTGAGCGCCCGCGGCCAGGGCTACACCGACCTGACCCTGGAGGTCACCGGGCGCGGCGGGAAGACCGCCACCGCGACCCTCTCCTACGCCGCCTCGGCGCGGACCGCGGACGCGGCCGGCACCCGCTACCTCACCGGCTCCTCGGACGCCTCGGCGGCGGTGGACGTGGGCGGCGGGCACGTCCTGGTCGCCGACGACGAGTCCAACGTGCTGCGGCTGTACGACCGCGCCCGCTCGGGCGGGCCCGTGAAGAGCTGGGACCTCGGCCCGGCCCTGGGCTGGAAGAAGGAGGCCGACATCGAGGGCGCCGCCCGGGTCGGCGACACCGTCTACTGGACGGGCTCGCTCGGCAACAACAAGGACGGCAAGTACAAGGCCGAACGGAACACGGTGTTCACCACCCGGATCACGGGTTCCGGCGCGGCGACCGAGATCACCTTCCGCGCCGCCCACAAGGGCCTGCGCGAGGACCTGGTCGCCTGGGACGCGGCGAACGGCAACCGCTACGGCTTCGCCGCCGGGACGGCCGCCGGTGAGGTGCCCAAGCAGATCGACGGGTTCAACGTCGAGGGGCTGGAGTTCGCCCCGGGCTCCAAGACCACCGCCTACCTTGGCTTCCGGGCGCCGCTGGCCCCGGCGGTACCCGGCGGCAAGGCACTGGTCGTGCCCGTCACCAACATCGACAAGGTCGTGGCGGAGGGCGCCGAGGCCGTGTTCGGCCGGCCGATCGAGATGGACCTGGGCGGGCTCGCGGTGCGCGACATCCGCAAGAACGCCGCCGACCAGTACCTGATCCTGGCCGGTTCCTGGGCGGCCGACGACAACTCCGACCCGTACGCCCTCTACCAGTGGGACGGGATCGCGGGCCACGCCCCGAAGAAGCGCGCCGACCTGCCGACCGGCGACCCGGGCGGCTGGGAGGCCGTGGTGAACGTTCCCGACCTGCGGTGGCGCGGCGCCCGCGTCCAGCTGATCACCGACAGCGGCGCCGCCGACCTGTACGGGGACGGGACCGAGGCCAAGGACCTGGACCACCCGGAGTGGAAGAAGTCCCGGTCCGCCTGGTTCACCCTGCGCTGACCGGGGTCCACCTCGCGCTCGGGCGCGAGTGCCCATGTGTACGGCCGTACGCATCGATGTGTACTCTTGTACGCATGCCCTACGTACTGCTTGCGGCGGCGATCGCCGCCGAGGTGGCCGGCACCACCGCCATGAAGTACAGCGACGGCTTCACCCGGCTGTGGCCCTCCCTGGGCACGGTGCTGGGCTACCTCATCGCGTTCACCCTGCTCGCCCAGACACTGAAGTCCATGTCGGTGGGTACCGCGTACGCGATCTGGGCCGGTGTCGGCACCGCGGCCATCGCCGCGATCGGCATGGTGTTCATGGGGGAGGCGGCCACCGCTGCGAAGATCGCCGGGATCGGGCTGATCATCGGCGGCGTCGTCCTGCTGAACCTCGGCGGGGCGGCGCACTGATGCCCACCGCAACGCGCCGCTACGACCCGGACCGCCGGCAGCGCATCATCGACGCCGCGATCCGCGTCGTGGCGGACCGGGGCATCGCCGGGCTGAGCCACCGCAGCGCGGCGGCCGAGGCGGACGTACCGCTTGGCTCGACGACCTATCACTTCAAGACCCTGGACGACCTGTTGGTCGCCGCCCTGCGGCAGGCGAACGCCGGGTTCGTCCTGGTGCCCGACGTACGGGACGGGGACCTCGCGGGCGCGCTCGCCCGCCTGCTCGGCGAGCTGCTCACGGCCGACCGGGGGCGGGCGGAGCTGGAGTACGAGCTCTACCTCGCCGCCCTGCGCCGGCCCGTGCTGCGGCCGATCGCGGCGCAGTGGTGCGAGGCGTTCGCGGCCACCCTGGCGGAACACACCGATCCGGTGACCGCGCGGGCACTGGTGGCGGTGTTCGACGGGATCTGCCTCCAGGTCCTGCTGACCGACGTCCCGTACGACGAGACGTACGCCCGCGAGGTCCTCTCCCGGGTGCTGGGCGGGGCCTGAGGTCCCCGGCCCGAAGGCTCAGGCCGCTCCGCGGACCGCGGTCAGGGCCGCCGCCACGCTCGCCTCGATGTCCCGGACCGGGTAGAACACCTCGCGCACCGTCCGGTCCCGGTCCACCACCAGCGTCAGCCGCTTGATCCGGGTCATCCCCGCCGCGCGGAACGTCGGCAGCCGCAGCGCCGTCACCAGATCGAGCCCCGCGTCCGACAGGAGCGGGAAGCGCAGCTGCTCCTTCTCCGCGAACTCCTTCTGCTCGTCGGGGCGTTGGGTCGAGACCCCGTGCACGGTGGCGCCGGCCGCGGTGAACTCCGCGAGCTGGTCGCGGAACGTGCACGACTCCAGGGTGCAGCCCGGCGCCCCGGGGATCCCCGCCCAGCCGGGCGGGTAGGACTCCGCCCGGGCGTACGCGCCCGGGAAGCAGTACAGGACGGTGAAGGGCGTGTCCGCGACCGGGTCGCGGAGCTCGCCGAACCGGTCCGGCAGCAGCAATTCGGGCAACCGGGTGCCGCGCAGCGCGTGGACCCGTACCGCTTCCTTCGAGGATTCCCCCGCAGTGGCCGTCATCTCTCCCTCTCCCAGGACCCAGGTG
Organism: Streptomyces sp. NPDC048383; assembly: GCF_040651775.1. Lineage (NCBI taxonomy): Bacteria > Bacillati > Actinomycetota > Actinomycetes > Kitasatosporales > Streptomycetaceae > Streptomyces > Streptomyces sp. NPDC048383. Next base: position 94,613 of record NZ_JBEZKS010000021.1, on the reverse strand, counting down.
TCACCCCAGTCCTGGAGGGCCACCAGGACGGGCAGCAGCCCCCGCCCGCGCGGGGTCAGCCGGTACTCGTGCCGCACCGGGCGTTCCTGGTACGGCTCGCGCGTCAGCACCCCGGCCTCGACCAGCATCTTCAGCCGCTCGGTGAGCACCTTGCGGGACATGCCGAGTTCGCGCTGGAGCTCGTCGAAGCGGTGCAGGCCGCGCGCGGTGTCGCGCACGATCAGCAGCGTCCACCAGTCGCCCACGACGTCGAGGGCCTGCGCGATGGAACAGTCCGCCTCGCCGAGGTGCGTGCGCTGGGCCATGGATACTCCTTCGTCCGTTGACCCCAGGCTGTCATGCTGTCATAGTCCGTTCCCAAAGGGAACTTACCGGGGGTTGAAGGACGGGGGTGCGGTGTGCTGAAGGGGTTCAAGGACGTACCGAGGGTCGTGTGGCTGCTGGCCGCGGGTGTGTTCGTCAACGCCGTCGTCAGCTTCACGTTCGTCTTCGTCTTCCTCTACCTGACCGGCCCGCGCGGCCTCGGCGCCGCCGAAGCGGGCGTCGTCACCGGCGTCGGGGGCATCGGCCTGGTCGCCGGCAACTTCACCGGCGGCTGGTACGGCGACCGCTTCGGCCACCGCCGCGTCCTGCTCGCCGCCTCCACCCTCGGCGGCCTGACCCTGATGGCCTTCCCGCTGCTCACCACCCCGTTGCTGTACGCGGCCCTGCCGCTGGCGCAGTACGCCTCCGGTGTGGTCCGCGCGGCCAACGCGGCCTGGTGGCCGTCACCGTCCCCGACGGGAACCGCCGACAGGCGTTCGCCGTCGTACGGTGCGCGGCCAATGGTGGCTTCACCCTCGGGCCGCCCCTGGGCGCCCTGGTCGCGAGCGGCCTCTCGTACGAGTGGCTCTTCGTCGGCGACGGCCTCGGCACCCTCTTCTTCGCGCTGTGGACCGCCCGGGCCGTACCCGCCCGGGGCGCCGCCCGCGAGGGCGCCGCGGTCCCGGACGGGGGGCCGGGCCGCGGCGTCCTCGCGGAGCTACGGGCCCGCCCCGCCGTGCCGGCGTTGCTCGCGGCGATCCTGGTGGTGGACGTGGTCTACCGGCAGCAGTACTTCACCTTCCCCGTCTTCCTCGCCGACCACGGCCTCGACGTCCGCGCGTTCGGCCTGGTCATCGCCCTGAACGGGGCCGTCGTCCTGCTCTTGGAACTGCCCGCCGCCGTGGCCCTGCGCCACCGGCCGCCGCTCGCGGTCATCGGAACCGGCCTCGTCCTCGTCGGGGCCGGGTACGCGGCACTGATCGGGGGCGCCGGGCCGGTGAGCGCCGTCACGATGATGGTGCTGCTGAGTTTCGGCGAGATCCTCTACAAGACCACCGCCACCGCCTACGTCGCCGACCAGGCCCCCGACCACGTCATCGGCCGGTTCCAGAGCCTGTGCGCGGGGGTCTCGGTCAGCGGGGTCGTCATCGGGCCCGTCGCGGGCGGAGCGCTCTACACGGCTGCCCCGGGGCTGTTGTGGCCGCTGTGCGCGGCGCTGGCTGCCGGGGCGGGCGCGGCCGTCATCGCCCTCTCGCTGCGACAGGCCCGACGCGCCGCGCGACCGTCACATGAGACCGGTTCGCGACCGCGGGCCGTCGCCGGTTAGGTTTCGGGCATGACTGCTACGCGTACCACCGGCGCCGTCGCCGCCGGACTTGCCACCCTCACCGCCGACGGCACCGTCCTCGACACCTGGTTCCCCGCCCCCGAGCTGTCCGCCGAGCCGGGCCCGGCCGGAACCGAGCGCCTCACCGCCGAGCAGGCCGTGGAACTCCTCGGCGCCGCCGCGGCCAAGGCCATCCGCTCGGACGCCGTCCGCGGCGTCGAGGTCGTAGCCGTCCGCACCGTCATCGCCTCCCTGGACGACAAGCCGCTCGACGCGCACGACGCGTACCTGCGCCTGCACCTGCTGAGCCACCGCCTGGTCAAGCCGCACGGCCAGAACCTGGACGGCGTCTTCGGCCTGCTGACCAACGTCGCCTGGACCTCGCTGGGCCCGGTCGCCGTCGACCAGGTCGAGACCGTCCGCCTGAACGCCCGCGCCGAGGGCCTGCACCTCCAGGTCACCTCGATCGACAAGTTCCCCCGGATGACCGACTACGTCGCCCCCAAGGGCGTGCGCATCGCCGACGCGGACCGGGTCCGCCTCGGCGCGCACCTCGCCGAGGGCACCACCGTCATGCACGAGGGCTTCGTCAACTTCAACGCCGGCACCCTCGGCACGTCCATGGTCGAGGGCCGCATCTCCGCGGGCGTCGTCGTCGGCGACGGCTCCGACATCGGCGGCGGCGCGTCCACGATGGGCACCCTCTCGGGCGGCGGCAAGCAGATCATCTCGATCGGCGAGCGCACCCTGGTCGGCGCCGAGGCGGGCATCGGCATCGCGCTGGGCGACGAGTGCGTCGTCGAGGCGGGCCTGTACGTGACCGCGGGCACCCGCGTCACCCTGCCGGACGGCCAGATCGTCAAGGCCCTGGAGCTCTCCGGCGCCGACAACATCCTCTTCCGCCGCAACTCGGTCACCGGCGCCGTCGAGGCCCGCCCGTACAAGGCGGCCTGGGGCGGCCTCAACGAGGTCCTGCACAGCCACAACTGACCCGCGCGGGCCGGTACGAACGGCGCCCCCCACCCGACGGGTGGGGGGCGCCGTCGCGCGTGGCCCGGTGCTTTCGCGGTGCTCCGGCGCTTCGGTGTCAGCGCGGCGCGATCGTGCGGATCAGGCCCGCGAAGGCCTGCTGCTCGGCCTCCGTCAACTCCACCGACTCCATCGGGTGCCCCTGGGGGCCGCGTTGGGCCGGGATGATCGGCAGGCCCTCGTACGCGGCCGGCTCGGGGTGGTGGAAACGGCTGTCCCACAGCATGTGGCCGAGGCCGACGATCCAGACCAGCGCGGCCACGAACAGCACCGCGAGGCCGATTTCCTGGGCGGGCGAGATGGAGGGGAACACGCGGTCCTCCGCGGGGTGCGAGCGGGACGAGCCGGTACGAACACGGGTCAAAGATCGGGCGTGCGGATACTCAACCACCACAACCGGCCCATTCGGGAGAGATGTGGCGAGCGTCACGCCAGGGTCGAAAGTCCCTACTTGTCCGGTCGTGCCCGCGCAACCGCCCCGACCCGACGGCCCCGGCCGCGGCCGGAAACGGGGCGGGGGGCCCGGGCGGGACGGCGCCCGGGCCCCCGCGGTCCGCGGGTGTTACGGGCGGAAGCGCAGCACCTGCGGGTCGTGGTCGCTGTTCTGCGCCGCGAACTCCGCGTTGATGTGGACGCTGTCGTACGTGAAGGTCTTGATCGCCGGGCTGGTCAGGATCTGGTCCAGCACCTGCGCGTTGCCCTGGTACACGTAGGAGTACCGTTCCGCCTTCGGCAGCGACTTGATCGCCGGGTACAGCGCGCCGCCGTCGGCGAGCGCCTCGGTCGTGGCCGAGAACTCGAAGTCGTTGATGTCACCGAGGACGAGCACGTTGGCGTTCTTCTGGACCGCCAGGACGTCCTTGACGAAACTGTTCACCGCCTGGGCCTGGAGCAGTCGCTTGGCCTCCGAGGAGCGCACCGGCGGCTGGTGGTGCGAGGTCAGGCCCTCGTCGCCGCCCTTCGAGCCGAAGTGGTTGGCGATCACGATGACCGGCTTGCCCTTGAAGGAGAACTCGCCCGCGAGCGGCTTGCGGCTGTCGGCCCACGCCGGGTTCGCCGGGTCGACGCGACCGGGGGAGCGGGTCAGCGCGGCCTTGCCGTTCACCGAGGTCACGCCGGTCGCCGTCACCGCGTCGCCCGGGGCGCGCTCGGTGAAGGAGACCCGCGCCGGGTTGAAGAGGAACACCTGGCGGATGTTGCCGCCGGGCTCGCCGCCGTCCTTGTTGTTCTCCGGGTCGACGGTCCGCCACTGGTAGGCCGGGCCGCCGGCCGCCGCGATCGCCGCCGTGAACTTAGTCAGCGTCTGCTCGGCCGAGACGACGCCGTCGTTCTTGGCGCCGTTGTCGTCCTGGATCTCCTCCAGGGCCAGGATGTCCGGGGAGGCCAGGTTCTCCACGACCGCCTTGGCCAGCGCGTCGAACTTCTCCTGCGGGTCGCTCGGGTCGAGGTTCTCCACGTTGTACGTGGCCACCGCGAGCTCGTTCGCCGCCTGCGCCTTGGTCTTCTCGGGGGCGAGGGTGCCCGCCTTCACGGTGCCCAGGGTGCGGGCCACCAGCGTGTAGCCGCCGAACTGGTTGAAGTCCAGGGGGCCCTCGGTGGTGCCGGTCAACTTGTCGCCGACGTTGGCGACCGGGAAGGGCTGCTGCGCGACGGGCGCGAGCTGCTGGATCTGGAGGCGGCCGGTGTTCTGGGACTCGTACGAGCCGTAGACCGTCCCGCCGCGCTTGGCGGCGTTCTCCCAGCCCTTCACCGTGACCCACAGCTCGGAGTACGGGTCGGTGGCGCCGACGACGCGGGAGGTGCCGATCTTGACGTTCATGCCCTCCAGCGACTCGTAGAAGTCGAGCGCGTAGCGCGAGGGCTCCAGGGCCAGGCCGTTGATGCTGCCACCGGCGGCGGTGTCGCCGGCCGGGGCGTACTCGGCGGGGACCGTGTACTCGTTGATGGCGGTGGCTTGGGGCAGCGCGTTGCCCGAGGAGACCACGGTGACCGTCGGCTTCGAGATCTGGGTGGCCGACTGGTTGCCGGAGTTGACGCCACCGGGGACGTACTCGCCGACCGTGCCCGAGACCTTGACCGCGTCGCCGACCGCGACGGTCGGGACCGAACTGGTGAAGACGAAGACGCCCTCGCTGGTCGCGGCGTCGTCGTCGGCGTCGGCGGACTGGATCCAGAAGCCGCGCGAACCGTACGTGCGCACGCCCGTGACGATGCCCTCGACGTCGGCGACGGCCTTGCCGTTGAGCGGGGATATCCGGGTCGTGCCCTGGATGTCGTGAATGCGTATCGGATCGGCGGACACGGCGCCTTCGGCCGCGTCGGCGGTACCGACGAGCAGGCCGGTGGCCAGCGCGGTGGCGACGAGGGCCGCGACGGCGGCGGAACGGGGATGCGAGGAGCGCATGGGCGGGAACTCCGGTGTGTGGAGGAGGTGGAGGGTGAACCCTGAGGGTCCCGATACATCTACGCGCGTCAATTTCCTGGGTGACCATCGACGTTGTCAAGGCCTCCAGGGGATACGGCAGCTGACTGTGGGATGAACCAAAGGCGATGGCCCCCCGGAGCTGCCCGGATTGCGTCTACGCTGGGTCGCCGTACGAGACCTGACGACCCGGCACCGGCTTTTGGGGCCGGGGTCCCCGCGGGGGGCTCGCCCGCGCGAGGGCGTCCCGTCGGGCCGCCGCCCCGTCGAGTCACCCGCCCCACCGTCGCGCCGCGTCAGCGCGTCACCGTCCCGTCGTCCGGTCGAGTCACCCGCCCCACCGCGTCACCCGCCCCACCGCGTCACCGCCCCACCGTCCCGTCGTGTCCGAGGAGAACCACCCCATGTCCGCAGAGCCGCACCCCACGCTGCCGCCGGTACGGCTGCACTCCGATGCGGAGCTGGCCCGCGACGCCCTCGTCGCCCCGCTGTTCGCCCGCGCCGTCCGGCTGGCCCGCTGGGCCGGGCCCGACACCCGCGTCGACGTCGGCGGTGAACTCGTCGCCGACCAACTGCCCGAGGCCGCGGCCGTGCTCGGCCTCGCCGCCGCCGACGAGGACGGACCCGTCCACGCGAGTCAGGCCTGGCGAGTGGCCGTGGACACCGGGCTGGTCGACGTGACCGAGCCCGAGGAGGACAACGGTGACGGCGCCGGCGCCGAGGGCGGGGAGCCCGAGTACGGCGCCGCCGCCCCGGGCGAGGACCTCGCGCTGTTGACCGGCGGGGCCCCCGGCGACGTGCTCGACCTGTGGCTTGCGGCCCTGGACACCGTCCTCGCGGACGCGGCCGTGCCCGACCTGGACGATCTCGTCGACGCCATGGACGCGGGCGGCGAGATCGACTTCGACCGGCTGGACTGGAACCCGCAGCGCGAGGCCGACTTCCTCGACGGCGTCCTCGCCAACCTGTACCTGCTCAGCGTCGCCGAGGGCGGCGCGGGCGAGGCGCCGGTGCCGCTGCCGGTGCTCGCCGCGTCGATGATCGTGCCCGACGACATGGGCGAGCCCAGCGACGCCGTGCTGGAGCAGGTGTCGGATGCGATGATGCGCCTCGACGACCAGTTCCGGCAGCTGGAACCGATCGGGCTGGTCGAGTTCCAGCCGGTCGACGAGGCCCTCATGGTGGAGGCGGAGGACTTCCCCGGGGCCGACGGCGACGGGGCGCAGGCGCCGGGCGCGGACACCGGGAGCTGGGACGACGATGACGAGGACGTGTCCCGGTACGGGATGGTCCGGCTGACGCCGCTCGGCCTGTACGGCGTGCGCGCCCGCATGCTGGAGGCCGGAGTGGAGGCCCCCGCGATCGGGGACCTCGCCGACAAGGGCGCGGACACCCTGCTCGAGGCGGTCTCCTTCTACCCGGAGAGCGCCGCCCAGGCCGAGATCGAGCAGTGGCTGGCCGGGCGCGAGTCGGCCGCGGCGGTCACCGAACTGCTCGCCGCGGCCCGCGGGGTGGACGAGGGCGGCCCGCTGCGCCGGCTGCGCTGCCAGCAGGCCCTCGCCCCCGCCGCCGGACCGGAGGCCGAGGAGGCGGTCCGGGCCGTGCTCGACGACCCGGAGCTCGGCGGACTCGCCCGGGTCTGGCTGGCGGAGCGCGGGGTGGCCGACGTACCGGCGCCGGACGGGGCCATGGTGTTCTGGCTGACGGTCGACACGATCGCGGCGCAACTGGCGGCGGACGGCGAGACCGAGGAACTGCCGCTGCTCATGCAGTCGTTGACGGAACACCACACGGGCTTCTTCGACCAGGTCTGGCGGGTGGAGCACCCCGCGACGGCGTACGTCCTGGAGGCCATGGGCCGGCTGCACCCGGACAAGAAGGCCTCGAAGGAGGCCCGCAAGGCCGCGTTCAAGGCGCGCTCGCGGCAGCCCTGACACCGGGCGGTCGCGATCGGGGACTCCGATGGGAGACGCCGATGGGGACTCCGACCGGGGATGCACAACAGGCCTTTCCCGGGTCGGAGTCCGCCATTGCGGGCCCTTCCAAGGGCGCGTGCCGCATTTCTGGGTAGTTCAGCGGCCGTTCACGTACGGGCGGGAGCGTGTGCGCCGACGACCGTACGTCAGGCACGCCACCTCCCCACCCTGGAGACCCGATGCCCCTCAGCCGTAGAGACTTCACCGCCCGAACCGCCCTCGCCGGGGCGGGCGTCGCCCTGACCGGCACGGTCGGCGCGCTCGCCACCGCCCCCGGAGCGCTGGCGGCCGGTGACGGTTCGCGACCCGACGAGCAGGGCCGGCCGCACGGCCCCGGCTACGGACCGCTCCTGCCGGACCCGGCCGGACTGCTCGCGCTGCCCGCCGGGTTCAGCTACCGGGTGATCACCCACAGCGGTGTCACCCGCCTCGACTCCGGCGAGAGCACCCCCTCGAACCACGACGGCACGGCCGCCTTCGCCGGCCACCGAGGGGTCACCCTCCTCGTCAACAACCACGAGCTGAAGGGCCCCCGTACGGGCTGGAAGCATCCCGTACCGCTCACCGAGGGCCTCGTCTACGACCCGGCCGCCGCGGGCGGCTGCACGGTCGTCGAGGTCCGACGCGGCGGCGAGGTCGCCGAATGGGTGGGCATCGCCGGTACCTCCACCAACTGCGCGGGCGGTTCAACCCCCTGGGACACCTGGCTCACCTGCGAGGAGAACTCGGACCTCGCAGGCAAGAACGGCATGACGAAGGACCACGGCTACGTCTTCGAGGTCGACCCCCACGACCGTCGGGCCAACCGCGACCCGCGCCCGGTCAAGGCCTTCGGCCGGTACGACCACGAGGCCGTGGTCATCGACCCGCGCCAAGGCCACGCCTACCTCACCGAGGACGCCTCCGGGCCCAACGGGCTGCTCTACCGCTGGACTCCGCCGCGCGGCTTCCGGCACGGGCGCGGCAGGCTGCGTACGCTCGCCGCCGACGCCGGCGTCCTCGCCGCCGCCAAGTGCTTCGACAGCTCCGGCCGTTTCGTGGACGACCTCTCACGCGCGACGCGGATCGGCACGGTGTACGGGGTCGACTGGGTGCCGGTGGCCGATCGCGACGCCCGGACGGTACCGGTCCGCAAGCAGTTCACCGACGGCGCCGTGACCCGGGGGCGCAAGCTGGAGGGCATGTGGTGGGCCGACGGCGGCGCCTACTTCGTCTCCTCGTACGCGCGGGAGGAGAGCCCGGGCGCCGCACACGACGGCCAGGTGTGGTTCTACGACCCCAAGCGGCGGACGGTGCGACTGACCCTCCTCATCGGGGTGAACGCCGACCCGTCGGCCGAGGGCGGGTACGACGGCCCGGACAACATCACCGTCTCGCCGTACGGCGGGCTGGTCATCGCCGAGGACGGCAGCGGGCTCCAGCACCTGTTCGGCGCCACCGAATCGGGCCGGACCTACCCGCTGGCGCGCAACGAGCTGAACATCGGATCGGCCGAGGAGCCCGAGTACGCGGAGTTCACCGGGGTGTGCTTCTCCCCGGACGGCCGCACCCTGTACGCGAACATCCAGGACCCGGGCATCATGCTGGCCGTCACCGGACCGTGGCGGCGCGGGCGCTGAGGATCGTGGCGGCGCGGGCCCGGGGCCCGCGCGGCGGATGAGGGTGGGTCGGGACGGCGAACGGAGCGTGGGCGGGGACGGCGGGCCGGACGTGGGTCGGGGCGGCTACGGGGCCGCGGTTCCCTCGGCGCGGGCGGCCGTGGCCCACTCCTCCAGCAGGAACTCGTACGCGTCCGAGGGCCACTCGCCGTCCACCCTGGTCTCGACGAGGTGCCGGATCGCCTCGTTCGCCTCGGCGGCGGACGGGCGCTCGGGACCCGCGGGCCGGAGTGTCTTCTGCATGGGTCAAGGCTACGGGCGGGCACCGGCGCAGACTTCCGTATTACGGGTGTGGTCGATCACCCGGTACGGCCGTCCGTAGCGCCATGTGCCCGCCCACCTGCTCAGAGTGCCTGCGAACCGGGCTTCACCATGCCGCGCACTGTGCGGGACTTCACAAAGTCTCCGAGGGCGGTCATCTCCCATTCGCCGGTGAACTGCTTGATCAACTTGGCCATCATGACGCCGGTTTGCGGTTCGGCGCCGGTCAGGTCGAAGCGCACCAGCTCTTCGCCGCTCGCCGCGTCGATCAGCCGGCAGTAGGCCTTGGCGACCTCGCTGAACTTCTGTCCGGAGAAGGAGTTGACCGTGAAGACGAGACCGGTGGCGTCGGCCGGGAGCCGGCCGAGGTCCACGACGATGACCTCGTCGTCCCCGGCGCCCTCGCCGGTCAGGTTGTCGCCCGAGTGCTTGATGGAGCCGTTCAGAATGGACAGCTTGCCGAAGTAGCAGCTGTCGAGGTGGTTGCGCTGCGGGCCGTACGCGATGACGGACGCGTCGAGGTCGATGTCCCGGCCGCGGAACGCGGGCTCCCAGCCCAGACCCATCTTGACCTGCGACAACAGCGGACGGCCGCCCTTGACGAGGGACACCGTCTGGTTCTTCTGGAGGTTGACCCGGCCCTTGTCGAGGTTGATCTTCCCGGCGCCCGGCGCGGCGACCGGCGGGGCGGACGGGGCGGCCTGCGGCACGGGAGGGGCCGCGGGCGTGGTGGGACCGCCGAGCCAGGGGGAGGGGGCGTGCTGGGTCGGGGGAGCCGGGGGTGCCGGGGGAGCGGGCGGCGCGACGGGCGCGGGAGCGGCCACCGCGGCCGGCTCGTCCTCCACCGAGACGCCGAAGTCGGTCGCGATGCCGGCGAGGCCGTCGGCGTACCCCTGGCCTACCGCGCGGACCTTCCACGCGCCGCCCCGCTGGTACACCTCGACGACCACGAGCGCCGTCTCGGAGCCGAGCTGCGGCGGGGTGAAGGTGGCGATCACCGCGCCACCGACCGCGTCCCGCACGGTGGCGGTGGGCTCGACGCCCTGGAAGGTCTGCCCGGCGGCGTCGGGGCTGGCCGTGACCACGATGCGCTCGATGCCCGGCGGCACCGCGGCGGTGTCCACCGTGATGGAGTCGGGCGCCGACCCGCCGCCGGACCGGTAGGTGACACCGGGGCCGGAGGGCTGGTTGTAGAAGATGAAATCGGCGTCGGAACGCACCTTGCCGTCCGCCGTGAGGAGGAGTCCCGACACGTCGAGCCGCACCGGGGCAGCCACGTCGACCGTCACACGGGCGGTATTGAGCGGCAGGTTGGAACCAGGGGTCATAGCGGTCATGCCGGGTGAACGACCGGAGGGGCTTTGCCGTTCCCTTACCCTCGGGGCCAATTTCAGTGCCGGTTGCGCGGGTGGTTCTTCGCCGTGCGCTCGTTGCCGAACTTGTACGCGCCGGTCCAGCGGGCCATCACCAGCTGCGCGTCACCGGACTCCACCTCTGCCAGGAACTTGGCGGCCCGACCCCCGCGCAGGGTGCCCGCGTCACGGCCCCGGTGCGTGATGACGACGGCGCCGTCGCGGTGCGTCTCGTACGTGAATCCCTGTGGCTTCGGCATGGGGGGCAGCCTGCCGGGGCGCGGGCGGGGCGGCAACGCAATTTCCGGCGCCGGGGCGGGGGCGGGGGCCGGGGCCGGGATGGGGCGGGCCGAGGGCCGCCGTTGCGGGCCGGTCGGCGGGCGGTTTCCGGCCGGTCGGCGGCCGGTCGGCGGCCGCTCCCGGCCGACCGGCGGGCCGTCGTGCCGGTTCCGGTTCAGGCCCCGGTCACGCGGCGGGGGACGCCGAGGGGGTTGGCCTCGCGCAGTTCCGGGGGCAGCAGGGCGTCCGGGACCGCCTGGTAGGCCACCGGGCGCAGCCAGCGCTCGATGGCGGTGCCGCCGACCGAGGTGGAGTGGGAGGTGGCGGCCGGGTAGGGGCCGCCGTGGTGCTGGGCCGGGGCCACGGCCACCCCGGTGGGCCAACCGTTCACCACGATCCGGCCCGCGAGCCGGGTGACCCGCTCGATCAGCTCGGCGGCCGGACCCGGCGCGCCCTCGCCCTCGGCGCGGGACAGCTGGAGGGTGGCGCTCAGGTTCCCGCCGAGGCGCCCCAGCACGTCGACCGCCTCGCGCTGCCCGGCGTACCGGACGACGACGGTGACCGGGCCGAAGCACTCCTCCAGCAGCAGCTCGTGCTCCGCGCCCGCCAGCAGCGTGCGGGCGTCGACGCCGAGGAAGCCCGCCACGACGGCGTGGTCGCCGTCGGGGCCCGGGGTCACCGGGGCGGTGACCCCGGGCAGGGCGGCGCGGTCGCGGACCCCGGCGAGGAAGTTCTCCCGCATCCGGTGGTCGAGCAGTACGCCCGGCGCGCTCTGCCCGAGGGCCTCGGCGAGCGCGTCGGTGAGCCGGTCGCCCTCCGGGCCCCCGGGCACCAGGACCAGTCCGGGTTTGACGCAGAACTGGCCCACGCCCAGGGTGACGGCCCCCGCGAGCCCGGCACCGATCTCCTCGGCCCGTTCCGCGGCGGCCGCCGCGGTGACGACGACGGGATTGAGGGAACCCAGTTCGCCGTGGAAGGGGATCGGTACGGGGCGCGCCGCGGCCGCGTCGAACAGGGCCCGGCCGCCCCGGAGGGAGCCCGTGAACCCGGCGGCGGAGACCAGCGGGTGGCGGACGAGCTCCGGACCGGCGTCGAAACCGTGGACCAGGCCGACCACGTCGGCGGGCAGCCCGGCCGCCACCGCCGCCCGGCGCAGCAGCGAGGCGCACAGTTCGGAGGTGGCGGGGTGGTCGGGGTGCGCCTTGACGACGACGGGGCACCCGGCGGCCAGGGCGCTCGCGGTGTCCCCGCCGGGCACGGAGAAGGCCAGCGGGAAGTTGGAGGCGGCGAAGACGGCGACCACGCCCAGCGGCACCTTGTAGCGGCGCAGTTCGGGGCGGGGCGGGGTGAGCGAAGGATCGGCCCGGTCGATGCGTACGTCGAGGTACGCCCCCTCGTCGACGGCGTCGGCGAACGCCCGTAGCTGACCGGTGGTACGGGCCAGCTCGCCGGTGAGCCGGGCGGTGCCCAGCGCGGTCTCGGCGTCGGCGGCCCCGACGACGTCGGCGGCGGCGCCGTCGAGCAGGTCGGCGGCGCCGCGCAGGAAGGCGGCGCGGACGGCGGCGTCGGCCAGGGCGCGGAGGCCGGCGTGCGCCGCGCGCACGGCGTCGTCCACCGCGCGGGGTGTGGCTTCCACCGCAACCCGTTCGCGCTGCTTCCCGGTGCGGGGGTCCACACTCCAGACTGGTGTCGCTGCCATCGCCCGCTACCTCCTGGATCGTTCAGTATTCTGAACGCCGTTCCGGTGGATGAATGATCACTTCTGCCGCGGAGCCTATTTCCGCGTCCACCGCGTGACAAGAGGCGATCAGAGCCGACCAGAGGGGAACGTGGCGCATGACCACAGCCGAGACGGAGGACCCTGCCGCGGCGGAGGGTGCGCAGGACACGGCGGGAGCGGGGCGCGGGGAGGGCGCGGAGGGCACCGGGGGCGCCGGGGGCGCGGAGGGGCCGGGTGGGTCCGGTGCCGGCCAGGCGACGCCGGTGAAGTCGGCGGTCCGTACCGTCCTGCTGCTGGAACACTTCGCGGCGCGACCGGGCCTGCACAGCCTCGCCGACATCCAGAACGACCTCGGCCTGCCGAAGTCGAGCCTCTACATGCTGCTGCGCACCCTGGTGAGCCTGGGGTGGGTGGAGACGGACGCCACCGGCACCCGGTACGGGATCGGCGTCCGGGCCCTGCTGGTCGGCAGCTCGTACATCGACGGGGACGAGGTCGTCGCGGCGGCCAGGCCCAGCCTGGACCGGCTCTCCGACGACACCACCGAGACCATCCACCTGGCCCGGATGGACGGGACGAGCGTGGTCTACCTCGCCACCCGCCAGTCGCAGCACTACCTGCGGCCCTTCACCCGGGTCGGACGGCGGCTGCCGGTCCACTCGACGGCGCTGGGCAAGGCGTTGCTGGCCACGCACACCGACGAGGAGGTGCGCCGGTTGCTGCCGCGGCGGTTGGAGGCGGTCACGCAGCACACCATCACCGACCGGGAGCGGCTGGTGGAGGAGTTGGCGCTGGTGCGGGAGCAGGGGTACGCGGTGGACCGCGAGGAGAACACGCTCGGACTGCGCTGCTTCGGGGTGGCGGTGCCGTACCGCACGCCGGCACGGGACGCAGTGAGTTGCTCGGTGCCGGTGGCCCGGCTGACGGCGGGTCACGAGCAGGTGATCAAGGCCGCGCTCTTCGAGGCCCGGGACCGGCTGTCGGTGGTGACGCGGCGCATGTGAGGGGCGGCGCGTGGGAGGGTTCGGCGCGTGGGAGGGGTGCAGCGCGTGTGAGGGGGCGGGGGTGGCTCGGGCGCCGCGTCGGGGTGGGGCGGGTGGGCTCGTCTCCCCCACGTGGGGGAGGGGGTTCACCTTCGTGGGGGAGGTGGCGGGGCGGCGGGAGGCGGGATCGTTGGCGCATGACCACACGAGCTGTTCTCCCCACGCACGCGACACGGCCACCGGTCCCCGCCCTTGGGGCCGGCCGGCGGATCCTGCGGGCCGTCGCCCTGGCCGCGACCGTGCCCTACCTGGCCCTCAAAACCGCCTGGGTGGCGGGGAGTCACCTCGGGATACCCGAGGGCAGTGTGCTGCGGGAATCCGGGCCGGTCGTCGTCGTGGCGAACACCGCGACCCTGGCCATGGACGCCTGCCTGATCGTGCTCGTACTGGTGCTCACCCGACCCTGGGGCATGCGCGTACCGGGATGGCTGCTGACGGTCCCGGTGTTCGTCGCGACCGGTCTGCTCACCCCGATCCTCATCGGTTTCCCGGGCCAGATGCTGCTCCGAGCGCTGGGGTTCGGGGCGGGGGAGGCGGTGAGGGCGGCGCGGGAGCCCTTCCTCGACCCGTGGGTGTTCACCGTGGTCTACGGCGGCTTCACGGTCCAAGGGCTCGCGCTGGCCGGGCTGTTCGTCCCCTATGCGCGGGAGCGTTGGGGTGGGCGAGGGCTGGGTGCGCCGGGGCGGCGGCTCCCCTCACCCACGGGGGTGGTGGCGGGGGCCGCCGCGGCGCTCGGTGTCGTGGTCGGCGCGGTGTACCTGTACTGGGCCTTCGGGGGGACGGCCGGGCTGTCCGCGGGGCGCATCGCGGAGTACTCCGCGGAGGCGGGCGTGGTGTCGGCGGTCCACGGGGTGTGCGCGTCGGCTGCCGGGGTGGGCGCGGCGCTGCTGGCGAGGGGAGCGAGCCACCGGGCGCGGTGGCCGCTCGCCCTGACCTGGATCGGCGGCTCCGCGGCCGCGGCCTGGGGCTGCTGGATGCTGACCATGCACCTGGGGCTGGACTTCGGCCCGACCGATCCGCCCACCGTCATGATCATGTTGACCCTTGCCGGCCAGACACTCACCGGCTTGCTCGCCGCCGCGGTCCTCGTCCGGTACCTCGGCTCGAACCGCGCGGCTTGATAGGGGAGGGACCGATGACCGGGGACGGCAGGGGCGGGCACCGCACGGGGACGGCCGGGGGCGGCAGGGACGGGCACCGTACCGGGACGGGTGGGGATGGCAGGGACGAGCACCGCGCCGCGGCGGCCGGTCCGGACGGGCGGCGGGAGCGGGGTGGTCGGGGCGCGGGTGCGAGCGGCTCGGGGCTTCAGGGAGCGCTGGGGGCGTGGTTTCGGCTGCGGTGGGTGCACCTGATCCTCGGTGGCGCCATGCTGATGCCCTATTTCCTCCTCGCCGAGGTGGGCGTCAGCACGGCTTTCGGAGAGGGCCGGATGTTGCGCTCCCTGCCGCAGGCCCTGCTCTCCTACGCCATCGCGCTTCCGGCAGCCGCCGCCACGGCGCTGTTCGGGCCGGTCCGGCCGCTGTCGGTGGCCGCCGTACGGGCCCTGTGCGGGGTGTCGGGAGAGCGGCTGGCCGACGGGCCGGCCCGGTCCTGGGCCGCGCGGTGGCGGGCCTCGGCCTGGTGGACCCTGCACCTGGGGGTCGGCGCGCTGGTCAGCGGGCTCAGCCTCGCGATACCGCCGATGGCGGTGCTGCTGTTGCTGATGCCGTTCTCGCGGCGGCTGCGGGAATCGACCGCAGGCAGTTGGTCCTGGCTCGGGGACGTGGCCCACGCCGCGCCCCTGCTCGGGGCGGGAACCCTGATCGGGCTCGTCCTGTGCGCCGCCTGGTCGGGGGCGCTGCTGGCCCGGTGCGCACCCCTGTTGCTCGGGCCGACCGCGGCGGACCGGCTGGCCGCCGCCGAGGAACGGGCCGCCGACCTGGCGGTGCGCAACCGGCTGGCCCGGGAACTGCACGACGCCGTCGGGCACGCGCTGAGCGCCGTCACCCTCCAGGCGAGCGCGGCCCGCCGGGTGCTCGACCGCGATCCGGATTTCGTCCGGGAGGCGCTCGCCGCGATCGAGGACACCACCCGGCGCACGGTCGGCGAGCTGGACGCGGTCCTCGGCCTGCTGCGAGACGGCGACCCGGCCCGGGCCGAGTCCGTCCCCGCCCCCACCCTGGCCCGTGACCTCGCCGGGCTGCTGGCCCGTACCCGGGCCGGCGGCACCACCGTCACCGCCCACCAGGACCCGGGGCCGGTCGGCGACTGGGCGCACCTGCCCGCCATCACCTCCCGGGAGGCGTACCGCATCGTCCAGGAGGGCCTCAGCAACGCCCTGCGCCACGGCGCGGGCCCCGTCGTCCTGTCGATCGTCGTCCGCGTCCGCGACGCACACCGTGAACTGGAGATCACCATGACCAATCCACCGGCCGCCCTCCCCTCCCCGCACGGGGAGGCGCAGGCGGAGCCGCGCACGGGCGGCGGACGCGGACTGCGCGGCTCCGCCGAGCGCGCCGCGCTCCTCGGCGGCCTCATCGAGGCCGGTCCGTACGAGGGCGGCTGGCGGCTGCGGGCCGTCCTGCCGCTCGACGGGGCCGCGCGATGAGCCGGGCCCCGCTGCGCATCGTCCTCGCCGACGACGAGCGCATGGTCCGCACCGCCCTGCGGGTCATCCTGGAGGCCGAACCGGACCTGGAGGTCGTCGGCGAGGCGGCCTCCGGCGCCGAGGCCGTCGCGCAGGTCCGCTCGCTGGCCCCCGACGTGGTGTTGATGGACGTCCGGATGCCCGAGATCGACGGGATCAGGGCCACCGAACAGATCTTGCGGACCATGGAACGGCCGCCCAGGATCGTGGTGGTCACCACCTTCGAGAACGACGCCTACGTGTACGACGCGCTGCGCGCGGGCGCCGCAGGGTTCCTGCTCAAGCGGGCCGATCCGGACGAGCTGATCGGCGCCGTCCGGCTCGTCGCCCGGGGGGACTCGCTGCTCTTCCCGGCGGCCGTCCGCAGCCTGGCCGCCGCGCACGCGGCGACCGTCCCGTCCGCCGTTCCGGGTTGGGCGGGCCGGTTGACGGAGCGGGAGGCCGACGTACTGCGCCTGATGGCCACCGGCCTGTCCAACCACGAGCTGAGCGAGCGGCTCGGGGTGGGAGCGCAGACCGTCAAGACGCACGTGGCGTCCGTCCTCGCCAAGACCGGCTCCCGTGACCGGACCCAGGCGGTCATCGCGGCGTACGAAGGGGGATTCATCATGAAGAAAGGCTGAGAACCCCGCCACAATCGGGGCAGAGTGGAACGTCCGAGGCCCTTGGTACGTCCTTTTGGGGGATGAACAAGACGATCAGGCGTGCGTCGGTCTTCTGTCTGCTTCTGGTGCTGGCCCTTTTGGTGCGGGTCACCTGGGTGCAGGCGTACCAAGGCCAGGCCCTCGCAGACGACAAACACAACCGGCGCAACCTCATCGGGCAGTACGAGAACCCGTTGGGGAACATCATCGTGGGCGGGGAGGCGATCACCGGCTCGGAGAAGACGGGCGGCAAGGACTTCGCCTACAAGCGGACCTACGTCGACGGCCCCCTCTACGCCCCGGTCACCGGCTACAGCTCGCAGGCCTACGGCACGAGCATGTTGGAGGGTGTCTACAAGAACATCCTGAACGGCTCGGACACCCGGCTGAAGACCGTGATGGACATGCTCACCAACAAGCGGGCCGACCCGGGCAACGTCCTGACCACGATCGACAAGGGCGTCCAGAAAGCCGCGTACGACGCCCTCAACGGCAAGCAGGGTTCGGCCGTCGCGATCGACCCGGCGACCGGTGCGATCCTCGCCGTCGTCAACAACCCGTCCTTCGACCCGGGGCGCATCGCCGGTGCCAACGATTCGGCCGCCTGGCAGGAACTCTCGGCCGACAAGGGCAAGGCCATGGAGAACGTCGCCCTGCGCAAGCCGCAGGCCCCCGGCTCCACCTTCAAGCTGGTCACCCTCGCCGCGGCGATCGAGAACGGTCTGATCACCGGCATCGACCAGCCGACCGGGATCCAGGCCCCGTACACGATCCCCGGCACCCGCACGAACCTGCCCAGCGAGGCGGGGGACGCGGCCTGCAACAACGTTTCCGCACGCACCGCGCTCAAGCTGTCCTGCAACAACGTCTTCGCGGAACTGGCCTCCAAGCTGGGCCAGGACAAGATGCTCGCGATGGCGGAGAAGCTGGGCTTCAACGTCCAGATCGACACCCCGGTCCGGACGAACCCGCCCAGCAAGTACCCCTCGAAGAAGATGTCCGTCGACCAGGTCGCGCAGACCGGCATCGGCCAGTTCGACGTGCAGGCCACCCCGCTGCAGATGGCCATGGTGACCGCCGCGATCCAGAACGGCGGCAAGCTGGTCGCCCCGCACATGGTCTCCGAGGTGACCGACGCGGACGGCAACGTCCTGGAGAGCTTCAAGGACCCCAAGTCCGAAGAGGTCATGAGCGGCAAGACGGCGTCGATGCTCGCGGACGCGATGCGCACGGTCGCCACCGAGGGCGGCGGCAAGCCCGCCCAGGTGGCGGGCGCCGAGGTGGGCGGCAAGACCGGCACCGCCCAGCGCGGCGTGAACAACAGCATCCCGCCGCTCGCCTGGTTCACCTCGTACGCCAAGGCCGGGGACAAGCAGATCGCGGTGGCCGTGATGATCGAGAACTCGGACACGGACCGCACCGAGATCGGCGGCGGCAAGCTGGCCGCGCCCATCGCCCAGAAGATGATGGCGGCCTGGGTGAAGAAGTAGCCCGGTCACGACCGCCCCGTGGGTGACCGCCTCGGGCATGACCACCTCGGGCACGACGCCCCGGCCGGGAGCGCAGCCCGCCGGGCCCGACGGCCCCTCGCGCGTCCGCCCGACCGAGTACAGCCACGGCTTCGGGTGGTGCCGCCCGGCCGGGCGGCACCACCCGCCGGGGCGTCACCACTGCGGGAGCGCCGCCCCGCCGGGTGGCGTCGCCGCCGCGGCAGGCGCCGGGCGGGCGGCAGCGGTGCACCCACCGGTATCGTCCACGCGTCGGGAACCGACCTGCTTCGCGACGCGTTTTCCCTGCCGTGATCAGGAACGCGCGCGCCGCAGACGTCCACGCCATAGCCGCCCTGCACGTCCGGGCCCGGGCCACCTACTACGAAGGCCGGGTACCGGAGGAGACCTACGCGGGCGACCTCGCGCTCGCCCGGGCCCGCGAGGCCTGGTCGCGCGCCGTGGCCCGGACCGCGCCGGAGGGCGAGGTCCTGTGCGCCGAGCGGGACGGGAAGGTCACCGGAGTCGCCGCGTTCCGCACCGCCGACGGCGAGACCACCCTCACCCAGCTCCACGTCGACCCCGACCACTGGCGCCGGGGCACCGGCGCCGCCCTCCACGAGGCCTGCCTCGACGCCTGGCGCCGGGTCGGGATCGAACAGGTCCGCCTGGAGGTCTTCGGGCCCAACCTCCGCGCCCAGGCTTTCTACGCGGCCCACGGCTGGCGGCCGGAGCCGCAGTCCGGCCGCTCCGGCTCCCACCTCACCCTCAGGCTGCGCGTGCCTCCGGGGTCGGTGTCCGGGGAATGAGACGGCCCGGCGAACGGTTGAAGCTCAAACCGTTCACCCCCGGACCCGGAGAGAAGAAGGAACATGCGCGTCGAGATCTGGAGCGACATCGCCTGCCCGTGGTGCTACATCGGAAAGGCCCGTTTCACCAAGGGCCTGGCCGAGTTCGCGCACCGTGACGAGGTGGAGGTCGCCTTCCGGTCCTTCGAGCTCGACCCGGGCGCCGCCAAGGGCGTCACCGCCCCCGTCGTGGAGATGCTCGCCCGCAAGTACGGCCGGACCCTCGAAGAGGCCCGCGGCATGGAGGAGCAGGTGGCCTCCGCCGCCCGCGCCGAGGGGCTGACGTACCTGACCGAGGGCCGCGACCACGGCAACACCTTCGACATCCACCGCCTCCTGCACCTGGCCGCCGCCCGCGGCCGGCAGGAGGAACTGCTCGACCTGGCCTACCTCGCCAACTTCGGCCAGGAACGCTCCGTGTTCGACCCCGAGGTCCTGGTGGCCCTCGCCGTGGAGGCCGGACTGGACGAGGCCGAGGCCCGCACGGTCCTCGCCGACGACTCCGCCTACGCCGACGAGGTGCGGGCCGACGAGCGGGAGGCGTCCGAACTCGGCGCCAACGCCGTGCCGTTCTTCGTCCTGGACCGCCGCTACGGCATCTCCGGCGGGCAGCCGGCCGAGGTCTTCACCCGGGCCCTGGAGCAGGCCTGGGCCGGCCGCGAGGTCACCGAGCCGGCCGCGGCCGACGCGTGCGAGCCCGACGGTTCCTGCGCCGTCCCGCGGTAGGAGTCCCGCGGTAGCGGTCCTGAGGTACGAGGAGGCGGGCCGGCCGGGGCCCCCGACTGCCCGCCCCCCTTGCATATAAGGAAACCTTGGGGCGGACGCGTAGAACCAGGCAATGGACTGTGGGTTGATCCTGGCGCAGAGTTGACGCCATGGATCATTCGCTCTCCGACGTGTCCCGCGCCGAGTTCGCGCATTCCACCACCTACTTGAACACCGCCACCTGCGGGATCCTCCCGCGGGCGGCCGTCGCCGAGGTACGGGCCATGGCCGACGCGGCCGGAGCCGCGGAGCCCGCCGGCTTCGGCGACTTCGACCGGGTGAACCGGGTACGGTCCTCCTTCGCCCGACTGGTCGGCGTCGCCCCGGCCCGGGTCGCCGTCGGCTCCGCAGTCGCCACCCACGTCGGGCTGGTCGCCGCCTCGCTCGCGCCCGGCGCCGAAGTCCTGTGCCCCGAGAACGAGTTCGCCTCCGTCATCAACCCCTTCGTCCTGCGCGGCGACCTCAAGGTCCGCTACGCGCCCCTCGAAGCGATGGCCGCCGCCGTCGGTCCGGAGACGACCCTCGTGGCTCTGAGCGCCGTACAGTCCGCCGACGGGCGAACGGCCGACCTCGCCGCCGTCCGCGAGGCGACGCGCGCCCACGGAGCGCGCATGCTCGTCGACGCGACCCAGGCGGCGGGCTGGCTGCCGTTCGACGCCGCGCCGTACGAGTACACCGTGACCGCCGGCTACAAATGGCTGCTCGGCACGCGCGGCGCCTCGTACCTCACGGTGTCCGAGGAGGCCCAGCGGGACCTGACGCCGCTGCACGCCGGGTGGGTGGCGGCGGAGTCCATGTGGGACGCCACCTACGGGCCGATGCCGGAACTCGCCCACGACGCGCGCCGCTTCGACGAGTCACCGGCCTTCCTCTCCTACCACGCCGCCGAGCCCTCGTTGGCGCTGCTGGAGCGGATCGGCATCGAGGTCGTCCACGCCCACGACACCGCCCTGGCCGACCGCTACCGGGCCGGCCTGGCCCGCCTCGGCCACGAACCCGTGCCGGGCACCGCCCCGATCGTCTCCGTCCCCGGCCTGGCCCACCGCCAGCCCGAACTGCTCGCCGCCGGCGTGTCCACCGCCGCCCGCGCGGGCGCCCTGCGGGCTTCCTTCCACCTCTACAACACGGAGGCGGAAGTGGACCGCCTGCTGGACGTACTGGCCGGCTGACCACCACTGCCGACACGAGCCCGCACCGGCCGCTGCCCCACCCGCGGCCCGGGCCCGTCGGCGACGGCGTCCGCGGTCAGGCGTGCCCCGGGCCCCCGCTCCTACCGCCCGACCCCCACCCCTTCGGCCCGCCCCCGCCCCTACCGCCCGACCCCCGCTCCTACCGCCCGCCCCCGCCCCTACCGCCAGGCCGCCGCCGCGGCCGTCAGGGCCGGGGTCGGGTCGGCGGTGAGGGCCGCGGCCAAGGCGCGCAGCGAGGCGTCGACCGCTTCCGGCGAGGCCGCCGGGCCGTAGTGGTTGACCCGGATCATCTCCGAGGCCAGCGCCCCACCGCCGGCCGCGAGCGGGACCGTCGGGTCCGCCGCCAAGGCCTTCGCCACCAGTGACGAGGCGTCCGCCACCCGCAGCGTCGTCGCCACCGGAGCGGCCTGCGCGGCCTCCCGCACCCAGGGGGAGAGGCCCAGCGCGGCGGCGCCCGCCCGCGTCGCCCGGGCCGCGCCCTGGTGCCGGGCCAGCACCCCGTCCAGGCCCTCCGCCCCGATCCGCTCCAGGCAGGCCTCCAGGGCCAACATCTCCAACTGCGCGGGCGCGTGCAGCAGCGTCGTGCGACCCCCGTCGATCCAGCGGTCCTTCCAGTCCAGGAGCGAGAGGTACGAGCGGCGCGGAGCCGCCGGGTTCTCCGCGAACCGCGTCCACGCGCGCTCCGACACCGACACCGCCGAGACGCCCGCCGGGCCGCCCATCGCCTTCTGCGCGCCGATCACGCACAGGTCGACGCCCCACGCGTCCGGCAGCAGCGGCTCGGCGCCCACCGAAGCGACCGCGTCCAGCATGAACAGCGCCCCGTGGGCCCGTACGGCCTCGCCGATCTCGGCGACCGGGTTCGTGTTGCCGGTGGCCGCCTCGGCGTGCACCAGCGACACGAAGTCGATCTCCGGATGCGCGGCCAGCGCCTCGGCCACCTGCGCGCCCGTCACCGCCGTGTCGAACGGCACCGCCAGGTCCACCACGCTCGCCCCGCAGTCGCGCAGCCAGTTGCCGAACGTGGTCCCGTACGGGCCGGTGACGATGTTCAGCGCCGTAGAGCCGGGCCGCGCCCCCGACCGGATGCAGCCCTCCAGCGGGAGCAGCGCCTCGCCCTGGGTGATCACCACGTCCTGCCGGGTGTCGAGGAGCCGCGCGACCCCCCGCTCGATCGACGCGAAGTGCTCGGCGGTGAGCGGCGGAAGGTCCAGGAGGGGGTGCGTCACAGGGGTGCTCTCTTCGTCCGGGGTTACCGGTCGAGCGTACCCAGCACGCACGTACAGTGCCGACATGACCGATGCAATGGCCATGCATGACGGCGCAGTCATGCATGTGAAGGGACGCGTGCTCGTCGGGCCCCACGAGGTGCGCGACGAACTCTGGGTCGTCGGCGGCCGGATCTCCTACGAGCGGCCGCGCACCGCCCGCGAGGTCACCACGGTCACGGGCTGGGCGCTGCCGGGCCTGGTCGACGCGCACTGCCACGTGGGCCTGGACGGACACGGCGCCGTCGACGCGCCGACCGCCGAACGGCAGGCCCTCACCGACCGGAACGCCGGCACCCTCCTCATCCGCGACGCCGGTTCCCCCTCCGACACCCGCTGGATCGACGACCGCGACGACCTCCCGAAGGTCATCCGGGCCGGCCGGCACATCGCCCGCACCCGGCGCTACATCCGCAACTACGCCCACGAGATCGAACCGGCCGACCTCGTCGCGTACGTCGGCCGCGAGGCGCTGCGCGGCGACGGCTGGGTCAAGCTGGTGGGGGACTGGATCGACCGCGAGGTCGGCGACCTGACGGCCTGCTGGCCGCGCGCCGAGGTCGAGGCGGCCATCGCCGAGGCCCACCGCTTGGGCGCCCGGGTCACCGCGCACTGTTTCGCCGAGGACTCCCTGCAGGACCTCGTCGAGGCGGGCATCGACTGCGTGGAACACGCCACCGGGCTCACCGAGGACACCATCCCGCTGTTCGCGGAGCGCGGCGTGGCCATCGTGCCGACCCTCGTCAACATCGCCACGTTCCCGAAGATGGCCGCGGGCGGCGAGGCCAAGTTCCCCCGCTGGTCGACGCACATGCGGCGGCTGCACGAGCGGCGGTACGACACCGTCCGGGCGGCCTGGGACGCGGGCGTCCCGGTGTACGTCGGCACCGACGCGGGGGGTTCCTTGCCGCACGGCCTGGTCGCCGCCGAGGTCATGGAACTCGTCAAGGCCGGGATCCCGGCCCGGGACGCGCTCTCGGCGACGGCTTGGGCGGCACGCGAGTGGCTCGGCAGACCCGGTCTGACCGAGGGCGCGCCGGCGGACCTCGTTGTCTACGGCACCGATCCGCGAGCCGACGTACGGGTGTTGGCGCAGCCGGAGCGGGTGATCGTGAACGGGACGGTCCGCGCCTGACGAGTCCCGGTACCCGCGCGCTCCGGGTTGACGGGCCGTGACGTCACGGCCCGTCCGTCGTTTGAAACGCCCTGTCAAAGGGGTGCGGGGCCCGGCGGGCGGGACGAAAGGGAACGCGTGGGCCGCGCGGGGCGCAATGAATCGAATGTGTGCGTGGAAACCACCCGTTGGGGTGAACTCACTCCAGGTTTCCGCCCGTTCACTCGGAGTGCGTAAAAATTCCCAGGGTCGAGGCCGTCGGCGCGCGCAATGTCCCCCATTGGCGGCGCGACGGCTCCCATCTCCCCGGGGGTTCCACCACCTTGAACAGCAACACCTTCCGCATGCCCGCGGCCACCCTGCTCGCCGCGGGAGCGGTCGCCCTGCTCGCCGCTCCGCCCGCCCTCGCCACGGGCGCCGCCGGCGGTGGCCGCGAGGGCAGTTCCGGCGCCGTCGTCCTACGGGCCGGACTGGACGTGAGCCTGCTCAACAAGACCGTGAACGTACCGGTGCGGACCTCGCTCAACGAGGTCAGCGCGCCCGCGACGGCTCAGAAGACGGCTCTCACCGTGACCCTCGACGGAGTCGAGCAGGGGCAGCCGGTCAGCATCCTCAAGGCGGACGTCGCCACCTCCAAGGCGAGCGCCGACAAGAACCGGGCCGAGGCCGAGGCCAACCTCGCCAAGGCCCGCGTGCACGTCCCGGGGCTGCCCGGACTCTCCCTCATCGAGGTCGAGAAGGTCACCTCGAAGGCCGTCTGCGAAGCCGGCAAGAAGCCCGTGGCCACCTCCAACGTCCTCGGCTCGGTGACCGCCCTGGGCAAGAGGACCACCCTGTCCGCCGCCGGACCCACCGTGGTGGACGTGCCCGGAGTCGGCGCGGTCACCCTTGAGCTGTCCGCCACCGGGACCACCTCCACCACGGCCGCCGCGACCGCGCTGCGGCTCAAGGTGGCGGTCAACCCGGCCAAGTTGAACGTCGCGGAGGTCAACGGCGAGATCGTGCTCGCCGAGGCGCACTGCACCGCCCCGGCGGGCCCCGCCCCGAGCGCCGAGCCGGTGACGAAGCCGGAGACCAAGCCGGCGGCCGTCGCCGACGTCAAACCGCAGACCGCGACGGGCGGCAAGCCCGCCGCCCAGGCCAACCTCGCCGAGACCGGCGCCGGTTCGGTGACCCCGTACGTGGCGGGCGGCGCGCTGCTCCTGCTCGGCATCGGCGGGGGCGCGCTCGTCGTCACCCGGCGCGGCAAGGCCCCGCAGGGTTCGTAACCCGTGGCTACGGGGTTCCGCGGCGGGGCGGTGCGGAGCCCCTCCCGCGACCGGCTCAGCGGCCCGCGTGCTCCAGGCCCTGGGCGCTCGCCCCGCGCGAGGTGACGGCCTCGGTGACCTGGCGGTCGATGCGCCCGTACTCCGCGCGCTTGGCCGCGGGGAGCGCGGTGTCGGAGGCCGCGCAGGAGGCGCAGACCACCCGGAACGGGGGACCCATGTCCGAGTACTGGGTGAGGTACTCGGCCTTCACCACCTCCCAGCGGCCCTTGTGCGCAGCCGAGGGGGAGAAGGTGAAGCGGGGGATCGAGGACTGGTTGCCGCGCAGCTTGTCGGCCGGTACGAAGCTGGCGACCTGGTCGCCCATGCCGAAGACCACCCAGGTGCCGTTGATCTTCTCGTACGGCTGGGGCACGTGGTTGTGCGTGCCGATGATCAGATCGATGTCGGCGAGGCCGTCGGCCGAACGGGAGGCGGTCAACGCCTGCGCGAGATCGCGCTGCTGCTGGTCGGGCGCGGTCTGCCACTCCGTGCCCCAGTGGATGCTGAGCACCACCACGTGCGCCCCGGCGGCCCGGGCCGCCCGGGCGTCGGCGATGATCCGCTGCTGGTCGATGAGGTTGACCGCCCAGGGCTTGCCCGCGGGCAGCGGGATGCCGTTGGTGCCGTACGTGTACGACAGCTGGGCGACCTTCGCGCCGCCCGCCGAGAGCAGGGCGGGGGCCTTGGCCTCCTCGGCGCTGCGGGCGGAACCGACGTGGGGGATCCCGACCCGGTCGAGGTGGTCGAGGGTGCGGACGAGGCCGTCCCAGCCGTCGTCCAGGGTGTGGTTCGAGGCGGTCGAGCAGCTGTCGTACCCGGCGTCCTTGAGGGCGTCGGCCAGCTGGTGGGGGGCCTTGAAGGTGGGGTACCCGGTGTAGGGGCCGCCGGGCCGCCCGTACGGTATCTCGTGGTGGCAGATCGCCAGGTCGGCGGCGGACACCAGGGGCTTGACCCCCGCGAGTATCTTCCGGAAGTCGTACTCGCCGGCCTTGCCCGCGTCGGTCGCCGACCGCTGGATGATCGACGGGTACGGGATGATGTCGCCCGTCGCCACCAGCGTGAACGGCTTTCCGGAGCCGCCGCCGCCCTCCGGCGCGTCGGATCCGGTCTCGCCGGGTCGACCCTGGAAACGCTGGTCGGTCGCGGCGTCGCCGCCCCTGTCCAGCAGGCCGGGCACCGCGTACACGGTAGCGCCGCCCGCCACCACCAGCCCCGCCAGCACCACGCCTATCCGTATGGAAGCCTTCACGGCCGCCGCCCCCCTTGTCGTCGCACCTTGTCGCCACACCCGCCGAGGCCGCCATCGTAGGCGTCCCCCACCACCCCCGCCGCCCGGCCCGAGCCCCCAGGGTCCGCAGCCGGTTCCGGGCCCCCGGCTACCGCCCGACCAGGGCCAGCGCGTGGTCCAGGGCCTGGAGGAGGCGGCCCGTCGTGGTGCGGTCGCGGACGGCCAGGCGCAGCCAGGATCCGTCGAGGCCCGGGAAGGTGTCCCCGCGCCGGACGGCGAAGCCGAGGGCGCGCAGCCGCGTCCGCACCTCCATCGCCCCCTCCACCCGGATCAGCACGAACGGCCCCTCGGCCTCGCCGACGACGGTGACCTCGTCGAACTCGGCGAGCCCGGCCAGCAGGTGC
Source organism: Streptomyces sp. NPDC048383 (assembly GCF_040651775.1). Lineage (NCBI taxonomy): Bacteria > Bacillati > Actinomycetota > Actinomycetes > Kitasatosporales > Streptomycetaceae > Streptomyces > Streptomyces sp. NPDC048383. Next base: position 68,359 of record NZ_JBEZKS010000021.1, on the reverse strand, counting down.
GCCCGGTCCACGGCGATCCGCCCGGCGGCCGCCTCCGCCTCGGCCAGCGCGGCCGGCTCCAGGCAGGCCTCGGCCGCGACCAGCGCCGGGGTCGACACCGGCCACAGCGGCTGCGCGGCCGCCAGCTTCGCGATCACCTCCGGCTCCGCCAGGACGTAGCCGATCCGCAGCCCCGCCAGCCCCCACGTCTTGGTCAGGCTGCGCAACACCACCAGACCCGGCACGTCGAGCCGCCCGGCCAGGGCCTCCCGCTCGCCCGGGACGGCGTCCATGAACGCCTCGTCGACCACCAGGATCCGGCCCGGCCGGGCCAGCGCGGCCAGGGTCGCCGCCGGATGCAGGACGGACGTCGGGTTGGTCGGGTTCCCGATCACCACGAGGTCCGCGTCCTCGGGCACCGCCGCCGGGTCCAGCCGGAAGCCGTCGGCGGCCCGCAGCACCACCCGTTCCACCCGGTGCCCGGCGTCCCGCAGGGCCGCCTCCGGCTCGGTGAACTGCGGGTGCACCACCACGGGCCGCACCGCGTCCAGGGCGCGCGCGATCAGTACGAACGCCTCCGCCGCCCCCGCCGTCAGCAGTACCCGCTCCGCCGGCAGCCCGTGCCGTCGGGCCACGGCCGCGCGGGCCGTCCGGCCGTCCGGGTACGCGGCGAGGTCCCCGAGGCAGGCCGCGATCCGCTCCTTGAGCCACGCCGGCGGCGTGTCCGCCCGTACGTTGACCGCCAGGTCGACCAGCGCGTCGTCCGCGTCCAGCACCTCCGCGTCCCCGTGGTGGCGCAGGTCGTGCGCCCGGAGGGTGGCCACGGCGCAGGTCGCCGCCATCGACCGGCGCTTGGGCACCAGGAGTTCCCCGCCGCCCGCCAGCGCCGCCGCCTCCGCGACGGACCCGGTCCCGACGGCCTCGCGCACGGCCCCCGACGGGTGCGGTACGGAGATCAGCGCGAGTTCCGCGGCGGGGTGGCCCACCAACGGCACGCCGAAACGTTCCGCCGCACCGACGAGGCCCGGCTCCGCCGCCTTCGCCTCCACGGTCGCCAGCGCCGCCACCGCCTCCGCGGTGAGTCCGGCCCCCCGCAAGGTCTCCTCGATCAGCGCGCAGACCTCCGCCACGGAAACCCCCGCGCGTCCGCCGACCCCGACCACCAGCCGCGTCACGTAGTCGCCCACCGGGATCCTGCCTCCTTCGTCACGGCCGCGGTCACCCGTCGGCCGTCCGTCCGTACGCCCGTCGACCCTCGCCGACGACCGGGTTCCCACGTCAACACGGCGTCATCCGCCACCCGCGCCCGGACGTGCGCCCGCCCCCCGCAATCGGTATGCAGGGGCACATGGCGGTGATCGTGGCGTTGGGCGCGTTCCTGATGACGCTGGCGGGCGGCTGGACGGCGCAACGCGTCACCGACCGCCGCCACCTCGTGCTGGGCCTGGCCGGCGGGTTGATGCTCGGCGTCGTCGGCCTCGACCTGCTCCCCGAGGCGATGCACGCGGCGGGCAGCGAGGTGTTCGGCGTGCCCCTCGCGCTGCTGCTGTTCGTCGCGGGCTTCCTCGTCGGCCACGTCGTGGAACGCCTGCTGGCCGTACGTCAGGCCGCGCACGGCGCCGAGGACGGCGCCCGGGTCCCCCAGGTCGGGCTCACCGCGGCCGCCGCGATGGTCGGCCACAGCCTCGCCGACGGGGTGGCGCTGGGCGCCGCGTTCCAGGTCGGCGGCGGCATGGGCGTCGCCGTCGCACTGGCCGTCATCACCCACGACTTCGCCGACGGGTTCAACACGTACACGCTGACCCGGCTGTACGGGAACGCCCGCCGCAAGGCCGTGCTGATGCTCTTCGCGGACGCCGCCGCACCCGTCGTGGGCGCCGCGTCCACCCTGCTGTTCACCCTTCCGGAGGAACCTCTGGGGGCGTACCTCGGCTTCTTCGGCGGGGTCCTGCTGTACCTCGCGGCGGCCGAGATCCTGCCCGAGGCGCACCACGAGCACCCCGCCCTGTCGACACTGATGTGCACGGTGGGCGGGGTGGCGGGGATCTGGCTCGTCGTGGGCCTCGCGGAGTGAACTCACCTGCCGGTCACCGGCGCCGCGCCGCGGCTTCCGCGAACCGGCGGGCCACCGACGGCCGGGCCGCCCAGTGGGTGTGCAGGTAGCTGGCGTGCACCCCGTCCAGGACGAAGCCCTCGACGCGGCGCTCCGGATGGGTGAACCCCCATGCCGGGGCGGAGCCGGCGCCCGGCTCGATCACCGTCCGGTGGAACTCGTGCCCGCGCAGCCGGGTGCCGGCGGCGGCGAGGGCGCTGTCCGACACCGCGACCGCCTCGCGGTAGCCCAGCGTGAGCCGCTCCGACATCCGGGCGTCCGCGTCCAGGACCCCGCACATCGGCTTCCCGTCCAGGGTCCGGGCCAGGTACAGCAGCCCGGCGCACTCGGCGGCGACCGGCCCGCCCGCCCCGGCGAACGCGGCGACGGCCTTCCTCAGCGGCTCGTTGGCCGACAGCTCCGGCGCGTACACCTCGGGGAAACCGCCCCCGATCACCAGGCCGGCCGTGCCGTCCGGCAGCGCCTCGTCCCGCAGCGGGTCGAAGGTGACCACGCGCGCGCCCGCCGCGGTGAGCAACTCCGTGTGCTCGGCGTACGAGAACGTGAACGCCGCCCCGCCCGCGACGGCCACCACGGGCCGCCCGTCGAGCGCGTCGGGAGCCGCCGCGTCCGCGGCGCCGGTCTCCTCGGCCAGGGCCGCCGCGGGCGACCAGGGCTCGCACTCCAAGGGCGGCGCCGTCCGGGCCAGCGCCATCAGCGCCTCCAGGTCGCAGCCCGCCCGGACCTGCTCGGCCAGCGCCGCCACCGCGGCCAGGGCGTCCGTACGCCGCTCGGCGACCGGGACCAGGCCCAGGTGCCGGGACGGGGTCGCCACCTGGGGGGCGCGCCGCAGGACGCCGAGGACCGGCATCCCGGCCTCCTCCAGCGCCTCCCGCAGCATCACCTCGTGCCGGTCGGAACCCACCTTGTTGAGGATCACCCCGCCGAGGCGGACCAGCGGGTCGAAGGAGGCGAAGCCGTGGACCAGCGCCGCCACCGAACGCGACTGCGAGGAGGCGTCCACCACCAGCACCACCGGCGCCCGCAGCAGCTTCGCGACCTGCGCCGTCGAAGCCAGCTCGCCCCGCCCCGCGGCCCCGTCGTACAGCCCCATCACGCCCTCGACCACGGCCAGGTCACAACCGGCGGAACCGTGCGCGAACAGCGGCGCCACCAGCTCCGGCCCGCACATGAAGGCGTCGAGGTTGCGGCCCGGCCGGCCGGTGGCCAGCGCGTGGTACCCCGGGTCTATGTAGTCGGGCCCGGCCTTGTGCGGGGACACGGCCAGGCCGTGCTCCGCGAAGGCCGCCATCAGGCCCGTCGCCACGGTGGTCTTGCCGCTGCCGGAGGCCGGCGCGGCGATGACCAGCCGGGGCACGTTCACGGACATCACCACTCGATGCCCCTCTGGCCCTTCTGGCCGGTGTCCATCGGGTGCTTGACCTTCGTCATCTCGGTGACCAGGTCCGCGAACCCGACCAGCTTCTCCGGGGCGTTGCGGCCCGTGATGACCACGTGCTGGGTCCCGGGCCGGTTCCGCAGCACCTCGATGACCTCGTCGACGTCGATCCAACCCCAGTGCATCGGGTAGGCGAACTCGTCGAGCACGTACAGCTTGTGGGTCTCGGCGGCCAGATCGCGCTTGACCTGCTCCCACCCCTCCTTGGCCGCCTGCTCGTTGTCGAGCTGGGCGTCGCGCTGGACCCAGGACCAGCCCTCGCCCATCTTGTGCCAGACGACGCTGCCGCCCTTGCCGGTCTCCCCGAGCGCCTTCAGCGCGTTCTCCTCGCCGACCTTCCACTTCGCCGACTTGACGAACTGGAACACCCCGATCGGCCAGCCCTGGTTCCAGGCGCGCAGCGCCAGCCCGAAGGCGGCCGTCGACTTGCCCTTGCCCGGGCCGGTGTGGACGAAGACGAGCGGCCGGTTGCGGCGCTGACGCGTCGTGAGCCCGTCGTCCGGAACGACGGACGGCTGTCCCTGGGGCATTACGCGACCCTCCTGTTGCTGCTGTGCCCGGCGCTGGACGCCACCGAGGTACGTACGTTCTTCACGAGCCCGGCCAGCGCGTCTGCCCGCAGCCCGTCGAGGGTGACCGACGGACCACCGAGGTCCGCGGCCAGCACCCCGGCCAGCCCCAGCCGGACCGGGCCGGCCTCGCAGTCCACGACGACCGAGGTGACCCCCTCCGCGCGCAGCAGCAGCGCGGCCCGCTCGGACAGCTCGCGGGGCGTCCCCCCGACCGAACCGCCGACGCCGCCGGACGAGGTGGCCCGGCCGTCGGTGACGACCACGAGCAGCGGTCGCCGCGAGGGATCGCGCAGCCGCTCGATCCGCAACACCTCACGCGCCTTCAACAGCCCGGCGGCCAGCGGGGTACGACCCCCGGTGGGCAGCTGCTCCAGCCGGGTCGCCGCGGCGTCCACGGAGGAGGTCGGAGGCAGCACCAGATCGGCAGCCGCGCCCCGGAAGGTGACCAGACCGACCTTGTCGCGGCGCTGGTAGGCGTCGAGCAGCAGCGACAGGACCGCACCCTTGACCGCGCTCATCCGCTGCCGGGCGGCCATCGAACCGGAGGCGTCGACCACGAACAGCACGAGGTTGCCCTCGCGGCCCTCCCGGGTCGCCTGCCGCAGGTCGTCCTTGCGGACCACCAGACCGGTGCCGCTGCGCCCGCGCGCCCGCTGGTGCGGGGCCGCGGCCTGCACGGTCGCCGCCAGGTGCAGCTTCGTCAGCTGCCCCCGGGGCCGCCGGGCGCCGGTGGTCCGGCCGTGCGCGGTACGGGCGCGCGAGCGCCGCCCGGCCGCGCCGCCCTCGCCGAGGCCGGGCACGCTGAGCATCCGGGTGCGGAACGGCTCGGAGGCCCGTACGGCGGCCTGCTCGGGCCCGTCCGGGCCGGCGTCGCCCCGCGCGGGCTGCGGCTCCGACGGCTGCTGCTCCGCCGGCTCGGCGTCGGGGGCCCCGGGGTCCGCGGCGTCCTCGGGCGCGGGCGGAGCAGGCTCCCGCGACGGACCCGGACCCTCGTCCTGCGGGGGAGCGCCCCCGCCGTCGGGACCGCCGTCCGGACCGCCCTCGGGGCCGTCGTCGTCCGGGCCCCCGGGCTCCGGGTCGGGCTCGGGCTCCTGGTCCGGCTCCTCGTCGGGGAAGCGGTCCAGGATCTCGTCGAGCATGTCCTCGTCCAGGCCGGGCGCGTCGAACGGGTTGCGGCGGCGCCGGTGCGGGAGCGCCAGCAGGGCCGCCTGCCGGACGTCCTCCTTGCGCACGACCGTGCGCCCCGCCCACGCCGCCAGGGCGGTCGCCGTACGGGCCATCACGATGTCGGCGCGCATGCCGTCGACCTCGAAGCCGGCGCAGGTGGCGGCGATCCGCAGCAGCGCCGTGTCGTCCAGCACCACCTTCGGGAGCAGGGCCCGCGCGGCCACCACCCGGGCCCGGACCTCGCGCTCGTCCCCGGCCCAGCGGCCGGCGAAGCCCGCGGGATCGTCCTCGTACGCGAGCCGGCGGCGCACCACCTCGACGCGCAGGGCGGGTTCGCGGGACGCCGCGACCTCCACGGTCAGCCCGAACCGGTCCAGGAGCTGCGGGCGCAGCTCGCCCTCCTCGGGGTTCATGGTGCCGACGAGCAGGAACCGGGCGTCGTGGCGCACCGAGACGCCCTCGCGCTCCACGTACGAGGCGCCCATCGCGGCGGCGTCCAGCAGGACGTCCACGAGGTGGTCGTGCAGGAGGTTGACCTCGTCGACGTAGAGGATTCCCCGGTGCGCGTCGGCGAGCAGGCCCGGCTCGAAGGCCTTCACGCCCTCGGACAGGGCCCGTTCGATGTCGAGGGCGCCGACGAGCCGGTCCTCCGAGGCGCCGACCGGAAGCTCCACCATCCGCGCGGGACGGGCGCTGCCGGGTCCGGGCTCGTGCGGGCCGTCCGGGCAGGCCGCATCGGGGGCGGCGGGCGCGCACGAGAACCGGCAGCCGGGCACGACGTCCACCTGCGGCAGCAGCGCGGAGAGCGCGCGCACGGCGGTGGACTTGGCGGTCCCCTTCTCACCGCGCACGAGCACGCCGCCGACCGCCGGGCTGACGGCGTTCAGCAGGAGCGCCAGCCGCAGGTCGTCCTGCCCGACCACCGCCGTGAACGGGAAGTGGGTGCTGCTCATCCGCTGATCACTCCTTCGAGTGGACTGTGCCGGTCGCCCGTCGCGCCGCGCCGGCCGTCGGCCATGGGGGTCTTGTGTTCCCGGTGCGTCCGGGGCCGGTCCCGGCGCGGGGCCGTCACGGCGCACCCGGCGGCAGGAACGGCAGCCCGTCCGGGACGCCCGACTCGACGAGCCGCAACAGCTCGGCGGTGTCGGCGTGTTCCTCGATCAGGTCGCCCAGCAGGTCGAGCTGTTCCTCGCGGAGCAGCCCGAACGAGGTGTCCGGGGCGGGCACGAACCGGCGCCCGGCGGCCGCGGCCACCTCGCGCAGGAAGGCCCGCCGGAAGCCGTCCGACTCCAGCGAGCCGTGCCAGTGGGTGCCCCACACGGCGCCGACGCGACAGCCGTCGAGGAACGGATCCCCGCCCAGCACCTCGGCCACGCCGTGGTGGATCTCGTACCCCTCGACGGGCTCGCCCAACGCCGAGCCGACCGGCCGGGCCAGGGTCTTCTCCCGGGCGAAGCGGACCCGTACGGGCAACAGCCCGAGGCCGTCCACCGCGCCGGCCTTCGACTCGACCTCGTCCTCGATGTGCTCGCCGAGCAGTTGGAAGCCGCCGCAGATGCCGAGCACCGGCCGACCCTCGGCGGCCCGCCGCAGCAGCGCGTCGGCGAGCCCCCGTTCCCGCAGCCAGGCGAGCGCCTTCACGGTGCCGCGCGTGCCCGGTACGACGACCAGGTCGGCGTCGGCCAGCTCCTCGGCCCGGTCCACGAACCGTACGACCACGCCCGGTTCGGCGGCGAGGGCGTCGACGTCGGTGAAGTTCGACATGAGCGGCACCGCGCACACCGCGACCCGCAGCACGTCCTCACCGACCGGCGGGGCCACCACGGACTCCCGCACGGTGCCGCGCAGCGACACCCGCAGCCCGTCCTCCTCGTCGATGCCCAGCCCGTGCCGGAACGGCAACACCCCGTACGTCGCCCGCCCGGTGAGCCCGCGCAGCATCTCCAGGCCGGGCTCCAGCAGGGATACGTCACCCCGGAACTTGTTGACCAGGTAGCCGGCGATCAGCGACTGGTCCTCGGGGGACAGCAGCGCGGTGGTCCCGAAGAAGGACGCGAACACGCCGCCCCGGTCGATGTCGCCGACCACGACGACGGGGAACCGCGCGGCCCGCGCGATGCCCATGTTCACGATGTCGGTCCGGCGCAGGTTGATCTCGGCCGGACTCCCCGCCCCCTCGCAGATCACGGCGTCATACGTGCCCCGCAGCTGCTCCAGGCAGTCCGTGACGACGCCGAGGAGCTGCTCCCGGTGACCGCCGGACACGGGCGACCCGGGGAGCCGGTCGGGGCCCGCCGTGCCGAAGAACCCGCGCGCGCTCATCTCGCCCACCGGCTTGCCGAGCAGCACGACCTGGCTGCTGCGGTCGCTGCCGGGCTTGAGCAGCACCGGGTTCATCAGGGCCGTGGGCTCCACCCGGGCCGCCTGGGCCTGCATGGCCTGGGCCCGGCCGATCTCGGCGCCCTCACGGGTCACGAACGAGTTCAGCGACATGTTCTGCGCCTTGAAGGGGGCCACCTTCACCCCCTGGCGGACCAGCCACCGGCAGATGCCCGCCGTGACCACGCTCTTGCCCGCGTCCGATGTGGTGCCGGCGACCAGCATTCCGCCGCCGCGCCTCGCGCCGCTCATCCGCGCCGCCCCTTCCGCCCGGTACGGGCCACCAGCAGCCGGGCCGCGACGCAGGCGCCCAGCGCCAGCCAGGTCACCCGCCGCGACAGGCGCACGGCCCGTTCGATGTCGGCGACCTCCACGGGCCGCCCGGTCTCCCCGTTGAGCACGGCGCGGTGCTCGGTCCGGCCGCCGTAGGACAGGGTTCCGCCGAGCCGGACGCCGAGCGCCCCCGCGAAGGAGGCCTCCACCGGTCCGGCGTTGGGGCTGGGGTGGGCGGCGGCGTCGGCGCGCCAGGCGCGGACGGCTCCCCGCCGGTCGGGACCGGCCACGACGGCGGCGAGCGCGGTCAGGCGGGCCCCGGGCCAGCCGGCCACGTCGTCGAGGCGGGCGGAGGCCCAGCCGTAGCGCAGGTGGCGGGGCGACTTGTGGCCCACCATGGCGTCCAGGGTGTTCACGGCGCGGAAGGCCAGCAGCCCGGGGACCCCGGCGACGGCTCCCCACACCAGTGCCCCGACGACCGCGTCGGAGGTGTTCTCGGCGACGGACTCCACGACGGCCCGGGCCATCTGCTGACCGTCCAGGGACTGGGGGTCGCGGCCGCACAGGTGGGGCAGTCGCTCGCGGGCGACGTCGGTGTCCCCGACGGAGAGCGCCCCGCCGATGGCACGGGCCTCCCGCCCCAGCGAGGTGCCCCCGACGACGGCCCAGGTGGCCGCGGCGGTCAGGGCGACGCGGGCGGCCGCGGGCCGCGCGCGCACGGCGCGGGCGGCGAGTGCGCCGACGGCGGTCGCGCCTCCGGCGCACACCAGGGTGTGGAGGACGCCGCGGGCGCGGTCGTCGCGCCACAGGGCGCGTTCGACGGCGGCGGCGGCTCTCCCGAAGGCGGCCACGGGGTGCCCTCGGCGCGGATCCCCGAGGATCCGGTCGCCGATCAGGCCCGCCGTGGCGCCGTACGCGAAGACGCGATCGGCACGCATGGTGGCAGGTATGTCCTCACTCAGGGTCCGCGCCCTGGTTCGACGTGTCCGGCGGCGAGAGTTCCTGGCTCCCGGGGCGCGCACGGTGTGTGCGCCCCGGTGACAGTGGCGGGACCGCGCCGGATTCGCACCGGACTTCCTCTTCCATGCCGCCGTATTGGCTCGCGCAGTCCACCACGCACCGCGAACGCCCGTCAACTTGCCGTTGACCTGGGGCGGGTGCGGGACGGGGGGCGGGGCGGGGTGTGCGCCGGGGCATGCGAAAGCTCCCCCCGGAGACCGGAGGGAGCTTCGGACGCACCGTCTCAGGCGACGATCAGGTAGATCCCGTACGACACGGCGGCCGCGCAGAGCGCGAAGCAGGCGTAGGCACCGCTGCGGGCCATGACCGCGGCGCCACGGCGCTCGGTGGCGGCCTCGTGCTTGGACAGGCCCACCAGGCCCAGGGTGAACAGGGCCACGAGGGCGACCGTGGCGGTGAGGCTGACTCCGAAGACGGAGCCCAGTGATGCCCAGTCGATCTTCATACCGCTGATTCCTCTGTCGTTCTCGGGGTCAGACCGCCGCGGCCGGAGCCGCGGGGGTCGTGGTCGAGGCCGGGATGGTGGCCTTGAGGTCCTCGTCGGTCACGGCGGCGGTGGTACCGGCCGCGGCGGTGGTCGGCGGGACGGTGACGGCGGCCATGGCCGTGGTGACGACACCGGGCTCGTCCGTCGCGCCGGGGGTCTCCAGCTCGTTGACGTTGGTGTGGTCGACGACCTGACGGCGGGAGATGACCCAGATGGCGAAGCAGGAGGCGACCAGGAAGACCGTGACGGCGGCGATCCCGATGTCACCGGTGCGCATGACCAGTTCGGCGACGGACGCGACGAGCGCGGCGGCCGGCAGGGTCAGGCCCCAGGCGATGAACATGCGGGTGGCGGTGGACCAGCGGACCACGCCGCCCTTGCGTCCCAGGCCCGCACCCATGACGGCGCCGGAGCAGGCGTGGGTGGTGGAGAGGGAGAAACCGAGGGTGGAGGAGGCCAGGATGACGCTCGCGGCCGAGGTCTGGGCGGCGAAGCCCTGCTGCGGCTGGAGGTCGGTGAGGCCCTTGCCCATGGTGCGGATGATGCGCCAGCCGCCCAGGTAGGTGCCCATCGCGATGGCCAGACCGGCGGAGACGATGACCCAGACCGGCGGGTTGGCGCCGGCGGGCAGGGCGTTGCCGGCGATCAGCGCCAGGGTGATGATGCCCATCGTCTTCTGCGCGTCGTTGGTGCCGTGCGCGAGGGAGACGAGACCGGCCGAGGCGATCTGACCGGCGCGGTACCCCTTGGCGGAGGTCTTCTCGCCGACCTGGTTGCCCAGCTTGTACGTCAGCTTCGCGGCCAGCATGGCGGCCACACCGGCGACGAGCGGGGCGGCGATCGCGGGGATCAGCACCTTCGTCACGACGACGCTGCCGTTGACCGCGTCGAGGCCGGCGGAAGCGACCGCGGCGCCGATGAGGCCACCCATGAGGGCGTGGGAGGAGCTGGAGGGCAGTCCGACCAGCCAGGTGACGAGGTTCCAGAGGATCGCGCCGACCAGGGCGGCGTAGATCACCTCCGGCTGAATGCCTTCCTCGTTGACCAGGCCCTTGGAGATCGTCTTGGCGACCTCCACGGACATGAAAGCGCCGACGAGGTTCAGCACGGCGGACATGGCGACCGCGGTCTTGGGCTTGAGGGCGCCGGTCGAGATGGTGGTGGCCATCGCGTTGGCCGTGTCGTGGAAACCGTTCGTGAAGTCGAACACGAGAGCGGTGATGATCACGATCCCGAGGAGAAGCGTTATGTGCTCCATTTACCCAGGCTTCTGTTTGACGTCATTGGCTCGGCGACCGTAGGCAACCTGGATGAACGGAAGGTGAACTGAGTTGGGCGGTGCGGTGTCTCGGTGCGGGTCACGATCGGGACCTACCTCCCGGTTCCTCCGCGAATATAGCGATTCATGCACGTCAGAGCGGGGCGAACACGCCTCTTCCGGAAGGACTTCCGCCGGCGGTCCATGCCCGGCGGGGCGGTGAAGAGACTCAGATCACGCGCCGGGGCCCCCTCTCCGGCGCCCGTCGGATCCGCTCCGGCCACCGCCGCGACCGGGTTCCGGTGGAGTCCCGTTCGCGTTCCGGTCCTGCCGGACGACGGCGCGAAAGGATCACCTCCGGTGGCCCGCCCGCCGGTACGCCCCGAGACTGAAGGCGTGCGTACCGCGACAGCGACGGCAGCGGCCGTCACGACGACCCTGATCGGTGCCGGAGCAGCCGCGGTCGCGGCCGGCCGGTACGCCGCCGACGCCGCCCTGCGGCCCGAACCCGGGCGCCCGCTGCCCGGCGGGCCCCGGCTGAGCGTCCATTCCACCAGCGAGGGCCGGGTGACGCTCACCCGATCGCTCGCCTCCCTGCTCCCCGGCACCTGGGGCCTGTCCGCGCCCGGCGTGCACGCCGTGGTCGGCCCGGTCCTGCCCGACGTCCCGCACGAACCGGACGTCGTCGTGCGCGGCCTCCTCGCCGTCACCCACGGCAGCCTCGCCCCGCGCGCCCGGGTCACGCTCACCCCCCAGGTGCACCTGGGCAACCCGCGCACCGCCCTGGGCCTCGACCACGCCGACGTGGACGTGCCGGGCGAGCTCGGGGCGCTGCCCGCCTGGTTCGTGCCCGCCGCCCGGGACACCTGGGTCATCACCGTCCACGGGCTCGGCGCCGGCCGGGAGCACCCGATGGTGGTCATGCCGTTCCTGCACCGCCACCACCTCCCCGTCCTCGACCTCGCCTACCGCGGCGACCTCGGCGCCCCCGGCGCCCCGGACGGCCTCGGCCACCTCGGCGAATCGGAGTGGCGGGACCTGGACGCCGCCATCCGCTACGCCCTGCGCTACGGAGCCCGACGGGTCGTCCTGCACGGCTGGTCCACCGGGGCCACCATGGCCCTGCACGCCGTCGAACGCTCCGCCCTGGCCGACCGGATCTCCGGACTGGTGCTGGACTCGCCCGTCCTGGACTGGCGCACCACCCTGCGCGCCCTCGCCGCCGCCCGCGGCACCCCCGGCCCGCTGCTCCCCCTCGCGGTTCGGGCCGCCGAGGGCCGGGCGGGCCTGCGCGCCGACCGCCGTCCCCCGGGCGCGGACCCGGCGGCCCTGCGCGTCCCCGTACTGATCCTCCACGGGCCCGACGACACCCTCGCCCCCTGGGAGCCCTCCCGGCGACTGGCCGCCGCCCGCCCCGACCTGGTCACCCTGCACACCGTGCGGGGCGCCCCGCACGGGGCGATGTGGAACGTCGACCCCGCCGGGTACGAGGAGGCGCTGCGCCGCTTCCTCACCCCCCTCGTCTGACGGTCGGCCGGGCGTCGGTCACATGAGGGGGGTGCCGGACGAGACCCGTCGGGCGGATTGTCCCGGTTCATCCATTGCTTGACCTGTGGAAACGACCGGTTCCGTTTGGGCTTTCGGCCAGTGACGGGCGAGACTGCATCCGTGACGTCCCGAAAGCCTGATGAGCAGTTGGCTCGCGACTCCAGACTCCGACTCGTCTCCCCGCGCTCCGTCGCCACGGCGCGCAAGGCGGTGACCGACCGGCGAACCCGGCCGGCCCCCCGGCCACCGGCGGGAACCCCCGCCACGGCGGACCTGGCGAACCGGGCCCGCGCCTCCCTCGCCGACGCGGTACGGCTCGCCCGCTGGGCCGAGCTGAACCTCGGGGCGGGCGACGGCGGACGCCCCGCGACAGCGGGCGCGCTGCCCGCCTCCGACGTGGAACGGGCCGCCGCGGAACTGGGCCTGACGCACGGCCAGATCCGGGTCGGCTGGGACCGCGCCCGACTCTCCGGCCTCGTCGAGGTGCACGGCGGCCACGCCCGACCCGGCTGGCGCCTGCGCGCCTGGGACCGGGACGACACCGCCGTCCTGCGCGGCTGGGTGGCCCTCTTCGACGCCTGGTCCCTCGTCCACCCCGCCCCCGCCGACATCGCCCCCGGATCCGTCGCCGAGGTCGTCGAGGCGATGCCCCAGCTGCTGTCCCTCCTCCAGCTGTCGGCCGGTCCCGTCACCGTCCCCGACCTGCTGGACCTCCTCGACCAGCGCGTCACCGAACTGCGCGACGAGCGCTGCGAGGTGCCGTACGCGGGGGAGCCCGCCGGATCCCGGGAAGCGGCCGGCGAGGCCGCCCCCGCCGAGTCCCGGCCCCTGCCCCTCGCCCGGCTGCTGCGCTGGGCGCTCGGCGGCCTCGCCGCCGTCGACGCCGTCACCCTCGGCCCCGCCCGGGCCACCCTCACTCCGCTCGGCAGCTGGGCCGTCTGGGTCAAGCTGGAGCAGATCTGCGTCGCCGCGCAGAGCCCGGCCGGGAACATCGAGCAGTCCGCCGCCGCCATGCTCCACGGCTGCGCCCGGCTCACCCCGGGACCGGCCCGCGCCGAGTACCAGGCCTGGCTCGCCGCCCGGCCCGTCGGCCACGCCGTCAGCGAGCTGCTGCACGCGGCCCGGGGGGAGGACGCCCTCCTGCGCGGCCTGGCCTTCGAGGCGCTGCGCGTGGTCGGCGCCCCCGCCGAGCGCGAGGTCCGCGCCGCCGTACGCGAACCCGCCCTGCGCCCCTACGTCCTGCTGTGGCTCGCTGAGCACGACGGGGTCGACCCCGACGAGGCCCAGGACGTCCTGACCGCCGAGGAGTCGACCTGGCTCTGGGTGGACACGGCGGCCGCCATCGCCGACCACGGCGAGGCGGACCTGCTGGCCCGCCACCTCGACTCGGCCGTCCGCACGACCGTCCCCCGACTGCTCGACGAGGTCCGCGCGGTGGGGCACCCCCGCACCGTGCAGGTCCTGGTGGCGCTGGCCGCCGCCCACCCCGACCCGGCCCTGGCCAAAGCAGTCCGCCGGGCGGCCTTCCAGGTCCACACCGGCGGCGTGTGACCGGCCGACGGCCGGGACGTACGGGAGGGAACCGCGCGCCGCGGGTCGGACCCGCGGCGCGTCGGACCCGCGGCGCGTCAGACCTGCGGCGCGTACGTGCCGAAGCTCCAGATGTTGCCCTCGGCGTCGCGCGCCATGTAGTCCCGCGAGCCGTAGTCCTGGTCGGTCGGCTCCATGAGGATCTCCAGCCCGTGCTCGACGGCCCGCCGGTGGTGCGCGTCCACGTCGTCCACGACGACGTAGACCCCGGCCGGCCCGGCGTGCTCCATCGCCTTGTCGAAGACGCCGCCGGTGCCCTTGCTGCCGAGCATCACCACGCCGTTCCCGTACGACAGCTCGGCGTGCATCACCGCGCCGTCGTCCCCCTCGTAGACCGAGACCCGGGTGAATCCGAACGCCTCCGTCAGCTGCTGGATCGCCGCCTTCGCGTCGCGGTAGAGCAGGGTCGGGGCGATGGACGGAACGCCTGCCATGACGATCACTCCCTCTCGTGAACGGGCCGGTGCGTCGATGTGACCCGCACCACAGCATGGCAGGCGCCACCGACAGTCAGCGGAAGGTGTTGCACTGGGCCATGTCGCCCGTCCGGTAGCCCTGGTAGAACCACTGCCGGCGCTGCTCGGCCGAGCCGTGCGTCCAGGACTCGGGGCTCACGCGGCCCTGGAACTTCTCCTGGATCCGGTCGTCGCCGACGGCCGCCGCCGCGTCCAGCCCGTCCTGGATGTCCTGGTCGGTCAAGGTGGTGATCAGCGGCCGCCCCGTGGACTCGTCCGGGGTCCTCGTCGCGTTGTGCGCCCAGACCCCCGCGTAGCAGTCGGCCTGGAGCTCGACCTTGACGGCGTTGCTGTTCGCGCCCTGCTGCCCGTCCTGGGCCCGCTGGAGGGTGCCGGTCAGGTTCTGGATGTGGTGCCCGTACTCGTGCGCGACCACGTACGCCTGGGCGAAGGGGCCGCCGCTCGCGCCGAACTTCGTCCGCAGGTCGTCGAAGAAGCCCAGGTCCAGGTAGACCTTCCGGTCGGCGGGGCAGTAGAAGGGCCCGACCGCCGAGGTGGCCGCCCCGCAGGCGGTTCCCACCCGGCCGGTGAAGAAGACCGTCTGCGCCGGGCTGTACTGGCCGGCGCGCCGCTGGAACTCCTGCCGCCAGAAGTCCTGTGTGCTGTTCACCACGGCGACCAGCCGGCAGTCCTCGCGCGTGTTGGCGTCCTGCCCGGTCCGGCAGCTCTGCTGCACCTGGTTGACGGACGAGGAGGACGGCGCCGGTTCCTCGTTGCCCGACGACAGCCCCAACTGCTCCGGCCCGACCCCGAACAGCAACCCCATGATCAGCGCGATGATGCCGACGAGTCCGCCGCCGATCGTGGCCCTCCCGCCGGGGATGCGGCTGCCGCGCACGTCGTTCACCTCGGACGTGTCCAGATGGGCGTTGTCGTCGAACTGCATCCCGCACCGCCTCTGTCTCCGTGCAGCCATTCGTGCCGCCGAGGGGCCACGTGATCACCCCTGCGGCGAGTATCAACCCGTTCATCCTGGTACGCGCCCCGACGCGGCCGCCCGGTCCGTGGGCCGAACGGGCGACGGACCGGCGTGCCGGGAGAGCGGACCCGGACCATCGGGTGCCCCAAAAGTGGTTGCGCACCCCCGGTAGAATGGTCCGCATGGCAAATCTCCTTGCGGATTAGCGGCGTCGAAGCATCGCGCGTCCTGCCTTCCGCCGTCCCCACCGCCCTGGAGTATTTCCGTGATCACCGCAACCGGCATCGAGCTGCGCGCCGGCGCCCGCATCCTCATCGAGTCCGCTTCCTTCCGCGTCGCCAAGGGCGACCGCATCGGCCTCGTCGGCCGCAACGGAGCGGGCAAGACCACCCTCACCAAGTGCCTCGCGGGCGAGGGCCAGCCCGCCGCCGGGTCCATCGCCCGCTCCGGCGAGGTCGGCTACCTGCCGCAGGACCCGCGCACCGGCGACCTCGACGTACTGGCCCGCGACCGCATCCTGTCCGCGCGCGGACTCGACGTCCTGATCAAGAAGATGCGCGCGAACGAGGAGCGCATCGCCTCTGGCTCCGGCGGCACCCGGGACAAGGCGATGAAGCAGTACGAGCGCCAGGAGACCGAGTTCCTGACCAAGGGCGGCTACTCCGCCGAGGCGGAGGCCGCCACCATCTCGGCCGCCCTCGGCCTGCCCGACCGGGTCCTCGGCCAGCCGCTGCACACCCTCTCCGGTGGTCAGCGCCGCCGCGTCGAGCTCGCGCGGATCCTCTTCTCGGACGCCGACACCCTGCTTCTCGACGAGCCCACGAACCACCTCGACGCCGACTCGATCGTCTGGCTGCGCGACTACCTGAAGAACTACCGCGGCGGCTTCATCGTCATCTCCCACGACGTCGACCTGGTCGAGACCGTCGTCAACAAGGTGTTCTACCTGGACGCCAACCGCGCCCAGATCGACGTCTACAACATGGGCTGGAAGCTCTACCAGCAGCAGCGCGAGGCCGACGAGAAGCGCCGCAAGCGCGAGCGCCAGAACGCCGAGAAGAAGGCCGCGGCCCTGAACTCGCAGGCCGACAAGATGCGCGCCAAGGCCACCAAGACCGTCGCCGCGCAGAACATGGCCAAGCGCGCCGACCGACTGCTCGCCGGCCTCGACGCCGTCCGCGTCTCCGACAAGGTCGCCAAGCTGCGCTTCCCGGACCCGGCGCCCTGCGGCAAGACCCCGCTGACCGCCGAGGGCCTGTCGAAGTCCTACGGCTCGCTGGAGATCTTCACCGACGTCGACCTGGCCATCGACAAGGGCTCGCGCGTCGTGATCCTGGGCCTCAACGGCGCCGGCAAGACCACGCTGCTGCGCCTGCTGTCGGGCACGGAGAAGCCGGACACCGGCACCGTCGTCCCGGGTCACGGCCTCAAGCTCGGCTACTACGCCCAGGAGCACGAGACGCTCGACCCCGAGCGCACCGTCCTGGAGAACATGCGTTCCTCGGCGCCCGACCTGGACCTGGTCGCGGTGCGCAAGACGCTCGGCTCGTTCCTGTTCTCCGGCGACGACGTCGACAAGCCGGCGGGCGTGCTCTCCGGCGGCGAGAAGACCCGGCTGGCCCTGGCCACCCTGGTCGTCTCCTCCGCGAACGTCCTGCTCCTCGACGAGCCCACGAACAACCTCGACCCGGCCAGCCGCGAGGAGATCCTGGGCGCCCTGCGGACCTACAAGGGCGCGGTCATCCTCGTCACCCACGACGAGGGCGCCGTGGAGGCCCTGGAACCGGAGCGCATCATCCTGCTCCCGGACGGCGTCGAGGACCTGTGGGGCCCGGACTACCGGGACCTCGTCGCGCTCGCCTGACCGGCGCCGAGGCGTTGATCCAGTTCCTTCTGGATCATTCGGCTCAGGTGTGATCCATCATCTGAGTGAGACGGTCTCGTACCGTTGCGCGCTGTACGCCGACCCCGGCCGCATCCCCGAGGATGCGCGACCGGGGTCTTCGGCTCATCCGTGCCAGCCCCCTGACCTGGCGATTTCCCCGGACGGCGCGGAAGTGTGACGGAGGTCATGCAGCGGAAGAGAAGATTCCGTTCTGCTCGGGTGTCCACGCTTCGAGAAATGCCGGCGTACCGACCTTGCCGAATGGGTGGCCAGGAAGCCGGAGAGGGGTGATCATGAGAAGTCCAGAGCGCACTTCCCATGAGGAGGCACGGGTGGCCGAGACTCTGAAGAAGGGCAGCCGGGTAACCGGCGCCGCGCGCGACAAGCTCGCGGCAGACCTGAAGAAGAAGTACGACTCCGGTGCGAGTATCCGGGCACTGGCCGAAGAGACCGGCCGGTCCTACGGATTCGTCCATCGGATGCTCAGCGAGTCCGGAGTCACGCTGCGCGGTCGCGGAGGCGCGACACGCGGCAAGAAGGCGGCTGCGGCCTGACCCCGTGCCGGGAGGCCCGGGGTGGTGCCGGAGAAGCTCGACGGCTCCACGCTTGATGGGTTGACGATTCTGTTCCACACGCGGTTCCTTCGGTGACCCCCCGGTCGGCCCCGTGGTCGATCGGGTGGTTACTGTGCAGTCACTTAGGCCGAGCATGCGGCCGACTGCACCCGGAGGCACCAGATGGCTCTGCTCGACAAGGACGGCGTACGGCTCACCATCGACGACTCGGTCGCCACGGTGACCCTGACCAATCCGGCCAAGCGAAACGCCCAGTCCCCCGCGCTCTGGCGGGCGTTGGCGGAAGCCGGACAGTCACTGCCGGGCACCGTCCGGGTCGTGGTCCTGCGCGGCGAGGGCAAGTCCTTCTCCGCGGGTCTCGACCGGCAGGCGTTCGCTCCCGAGGGTTTCGAGGGCGAGCCGTCCTTCCTCGATCTGGCACGTGGTGCGGATGAGCTGCTCGACTCCACCATCGCCGAGTACCAGGAGGCCTTCACCTGGTGGCGACGCAATGACATCGTCTCCGTCGCCGCCGTGCAGGGGCATGCGATCGGCGCCGGCTTCCAGCTCGCGCTCGCGTGCGACCTGCGGGTGGTCGCGGACGACGTGCAGTTCGCCATGCGCGAGACCAGCCTGGGACTCGTCCCCGACCTCGGGGGCACCCAGCCCCTGACCGCGCTGGTCGGTTACGCCCGGGCGCTGGAGATCTGCGCCACGGGTCGCTTCGTGCACGCCGAGGAAGCCGAGCGCGTCGGCCTGGCCAACCTGGTCGTCCCCGCCGACGAACTCGACGCCGCCGTACAGGACCTCACCACCGCCCTGCTCGCACCGCCCCGCGATGCGGTCATCGAGACCAAGGCACTGCTCCGCGACGCCGGCTCCCGCTCGTACGACGCCCAGCGCACCGCCGAGCGCGCCGCGCAGGGCCGCCGACTGCGCGATCTGGCGGGCCTCTCGGACTGATCCGAAGAACCTGGCCGGCGGGCACGCCCCGAACCTGCGGATCGCGCGGGAACCGGGGCCGTGCGCCGTCCCGGTCGACGCGCCGGCCGCGCTGCGCGGGCCGGCCCTCGCGCACGCCCCTGATTCGGCGGGCCGGCCCGAACTTCCGGCGGCGGCCCGCCTCAGGGTCTCCCCGCACCGGGCGCACCGCGTGACCTGAGCGGATCGCCGGCGGCGGGTGCCCGGAGATCCGAACCCCCGCCGAAGGAGTGGTCGGTCAGAAGCCGTGCCGGAAACCGCCGTCGACCGGGACCATCACCCCGGTCAGGTACGACGCGGCGGGTGACAGCAGGAACGCCGCCGTGCGGCCGAACTCCTCCGGGGCGCCGTACCGCCGCAGCGGGATGCGGGACTCGTTGGCGGCCCGCGCCGCCTGCGCGTCGCCCGACAGGGCGTCCAGTTCGCGCACCCGGTCCGTGTCGATCCGCGCCGGCAGTAGACCGACGACGCGGATCCCGCGCGGGCCCAGGTCCACCGACAGCGACTTGGCGAAACCGGCCAGGCCCGGCCGCAGGCCGTTGGAGATGGTCAGCCCGGGGATCGGCTCGTGCACCGAGCCCGACAGCACGAAGCCGATGACCCCGCCCTCACCCAGCTCGGCCGCGGCCGCCCGCGCCAGCCGCACCGCGCCCAGGAACACCGCCTCGAAGGCCGCCGCCCACTGCTCGTCGGTGTTGTCGGCCGAAAGGCCCGGGGCCGGCCCACCCACGCTGATGAGGACGCCGTCGAACCGGCCGAAGCGTTCCTTCGCGGTCGCCACCAGCCGCGCGGCCACCGCCGGGTCGGCGTTGTCCGCCGCGACGCCCACCGCGTTCGGGCCGAGCGCGGCGGCCGCGTCCGCGGCCCGCTTCGCGTCGCGGCCCGTCACCACGACCTTCGCCCCGTCGGCGGTCAGTTCCCGCGCGGAGGCGAAGCCCAGGCCGCGGGTGGCTCCGGTGACGACGTAGACACGGTCCTTCAGTCCAAGATCCATGCGGGCCACGCTACGCCGAAGCGGGCTCCGGGGACACGGCCTTCGCCGCCGCGACGGCGGCGGCCTCCTCGCGGTCGCGCCGCTCCCGGCGGACCAGGACCAGCCAGCCGACCGGCACGGCCGCCGCGAACAGCCACCACTGCACGGCGTACGCCATGTGCGCGCCGATCGAGTCGTGGTCCGGCTCGCCCACCGGCTCCGGGCCTCCCTCGGCGGGGGCCGGGGCGGTGAGTTCCAGGTACCCGCCGAGGACGGGCCGGCCCAGGGACGCGGCCTGCTGCTCGCTGTTGATCAGCATCACCTGGCGGTCGGGCAGGCCCCTGCGGTCCTTGATGCCGCTGCCGCCGCTCGTCTCGTCCGCCTTCAGCCGGCCGGTGACCGTCACCTCGCCCGTCGGCGCGGCCGGCACCGGCGGGTAGGCCCGGGCGTCGCCGCCGCCCGCCACCCAGCCCCGGTTGACCAGCACGGCCCGCCCGTCGGTCAGGACCAGCGGGGTCACGACGTGGAAGCCGACCTTGTCGTCGTTCGAGGTCCGCATCCGCACGACCACCTCGTGGGCGGGGTCGTAGGTACCGGTGGCGGTGACGGCACGCCAGAAGTCGGAGCGCGGAACGGTGTGGCCGGGGGAGGTGAGCCCGGTCATCGGCACGGGCTTCCCGTACAGGTTTCGGGCGATCAGCTCGTTCTGGGCGACCCGGTGCTCATGGCGGTGGAACTGCCAGAAGCCCAGCTTGATCATCGCGGGGATGAGGGCGAGGGCGACGAGGGTGAGGCACACCCACTGCCGGGTCAGTACAAAGCGGTACACGTCCACGACGGTACCCCCAGCGGCGACGACCCCGGCGGCCGGGTGGCCTTCCGGGGTCGGGAGGACGACGGGATCGGACGGGAGACGACGGGATCGGACGGGAGGACGACGGGGCGGGACGTGAGGCGGACCGGCCGCCGGGCGGCGCCCGGGTCAGCCCGCGGCGCTGCCCACCCGGTCGATGATCCCCGCCTTGCCCTCGGCGCGGGCGCAGTGCGCCCCGCAGTACCAGTGACCATCCGCCTCGACGCCCTGGCCGATGATCTGCACCCGGCAGTGCTCGCAGATGGGCGCCATCCGGTGGATCGCGCAGGAGAACGAGTCGAAGACGTGCCGCGCGCCGTCCTGGGTCTCCACGTAGAACGCCAGGTCGTAGTCATTTCCGCATACTTCGCAACGTGCCATGGCGGCATCGTGGAGGTTCGGACCGCCCGGGCGGGTCGACGTCCTCGTGTCGTCGGAGAACTTCAACCCGGCTGGCGTAGCCGCCCCGGGGCGGCCGGCGCGACGGCCGGACGGGTGCTCAGTCGGCCGGCGCGACGTCCCGCAGGAGCTGGGTGAAGGCGGCCTCGTCCACGACGGGAGTGCCGAACGAGCGGGCCTTGAGCGTCTTGGAGGTCGCCGAGTCGGGGTCGTTCGTCACCAGCATGCTGGTGAGCCGCGACACGCTCGTCGCGATGTGCAGGCCCGCCTCCACCGCCCGGTCCTCCAACAACTCCCGGTCCACGGAGGTGTCCCCGGAGAAGGCGATGCGCATGCCCTGCTTCAGCGGCTTGCCGTCCTCGAACCGCCCCGGGTTCGGGTGCGGGCACGGCGGCCGCTTGCGCGAGGCGCGCCAGCTGCCCCCGCCGTACGAGGCCTGGTGGCCGATCCGGGGCGCGGCGGGGGTGTCCGACCACTCCGTCAGCGGACGGCACTCCAGCAGCGGCAGTCGTACGCCGTCCCGGGCGGCCGTGTGCAGGGAAGGGCGGAAGGCCTCCGCGAGCACGCGGGCGTCGTCCAGCGCGTGGTGGGCGCGCTGCTGCACCACGCCGAAGTGCGCGGCCAGGGACTCCAGCTTGTGGTTGGGCAGCGGCAGGTTCAGTTCCTTCGACAGGGCGATGGTGCACAGCCGCTGACGGACCGGCGCGGTCGCCGCGGCCCGCGCGTACTCCCGGGCGATCATCTGCCAGTCGAAGATGGCGTTGTGCGCGACCAGGACCCGGCCGTCGAGCCGACCGGCGAACTCCTCGGCGATGTCCTCGAAGAGCGGCGCGTCCCGGAGCATGTCGCTCGTCAGGCCGTGGATCCAGACCGGTCCCGGATCCCGGCGCGGGTTGACGAGGGAGTACCAGTGGTCCTCCACGTTGCCCTGCGCGTCGAGCCGGTAGACGGCCGCGGACACTATCCGGTCGTCGCGAGCGAGCCCGGTGGTCTCCACGTCGACGACCGCGTACCCCTGTGGGTACGCGGTCGGCCAGGTCGTCTCTGCGGTCGTACGGTCGGCGAGCATGGTCACAGAGGATATCGGGCCCGACCGACAGCCGTGGCCCGACGCCCCTTCAGCCCAGCTCGGCCACGAGGTCCCCGGCGCTCACCCGGGCGAAGGAGTCCGGTACTTCGACCGGTCCCGGGAACAGCCGGTACGAGGTCCCCGACGCCCCGGCCTGCGCCGGGCCCGCATGGACCGTCGCCAGGAACACCCGTCGGCCCGCGGCCATTTCGGCGGCGCCCCCGTAGGAGTCCGACCGCGGCATCCGGGCATCCGGGGCCTTGAGGGCGCGGATGCGGGCGGCGAACGCGGCCGGTTCCTCGGCGGGCCGCGCCCGGTACAGCCACACCTCGTCGACGGGGCCGGGCACCGGTGCCCGGCGTACGACGGCCACCTCGCGGGTCCGGGCCGCGGCCCGCCACACCGCGAGGTCCCACAGGGTCGTGCGGGAGCCGGCGGCGAAGTGCTCGCTGACGTCGCGGGCCACCTCGGCCAGCCGGTCCCCGTGGGAGGAGACGCTCTGGAAGCCGCCGGACGGCGGCAGATGGACGTCCGTCCACAGCGCGCGCCGGGCCGCCAGGTCCACCACCATCGGCATGCAGACCTGTGATGCGCCGGCCAGGTCGAAGCGCTGACGCACGGTGCGCGGGTCGTACGAGGAGCCTCGTGGGCGGTCCGCGGACAGGGTCATGAACCCGGCGAAGGCGTCCGGCAGCGTGTCGAAGGGCACGTTGTTGAAGCTGAACACCATCGGCACGGCGAAGGCGTCATCGCGCCGTGCGAGGGCGGCGAGGTCCAGGTCGACGTACTCGGTGGCGCCGTCCGGCGCGGGGGCC
Organism: Streptomyces sp. NPDC048383; assembly: GCF_040651775.1. Classification (NCBI taxonomy): domain Bacteria; kingdom Bacillati; phylum Actinomycetota; class Actinomycetes; order Kitasatosporales; family Streptomycetaceae; genus Streptomyces; species Streptomyces sp. NPDC048383. The sequence goes on along the minus strand of NZ_JBEZKS010000021.1, from coordinate 45,572 downwards.
GAGGTGAGGTCGCCCGAGTGCACGGCCGCCTCGCCCCCGTGCCGCAGCCTCGTGTAGTCGCACAGGCCGGTGTACTTCCAGTCGGCGTCGAAGAAGGCCACGGACAGGTCCAGGTCGGTGCGTTCGCCCGCGGGCTCCGTCCAGTGCAGGAACAACCGCAGCACCTCGCCCGCGGGCAGGTGCTGCGTACTGCCCCGCGGTACGGAGACCAGGGCCCGGGCCGCCGTCCGCTCGGCGAAGGGAGCCATCAGGTCCGACAGGGCCGGGTCGAGGACGGCCAGGTCGTACGGGTCCCCGTCGGCGGCGGCGAACCTGCGCAGCACCTCCGCCTCCAGCCGGGACACGACCGCCGTGACGAGCGGGCCGGGCAGCGGCGGTCGTTCCTCGACCACCGACAGGGCGGAGGTCACCCGACCGGCCGGGAAGAACACCCGCCGCGTGCCGGTGCGGTCCTCGGCACGCACCCGCAGGGCGCCGAGCGCCGACAGCAGGGGGCCCGCGCCGACGGCCGGCAGCCCGTGGTCGAGGGCCGCCTCCAGTTCGGGTAGGGGTTCCCCGCCCGGGTGGAGGCGCAGCAGGTGGTCGAGGCGGCGCAGCAGTTCCCCGGGGCGTTGCCCGGCGAGCGCGGCCGCGGCCGCCGCGTCCCCCTCACCGAGGGCCTGTTCCAGCCGGCCCGCCCAGGTGGCGGGGCGGATGCGGGGCCCGTCCACGCGGACCGCGTCGGGGTGTGCGGCGGCCGTCTCCAGCAGGGCGGCGCCGAAGGGGGTGAGGGGGGACACGGTGGTGGCGCGCAGCACGGCGAAGGCGAGCGCGGCCCGCGGATGCCGGGCGGGCTTCTCGAAGGGGTGCAGGCTCTCCCCGGCCCGCTTCCAGCCGGCCGGGTGCCGCAGCACGTCCTCGATCAGGTAGGGGGTCGGCAACGCGTCGAGCACGCCGAGGAGTTCGCGGCGCAGCCGCCGGTCGACGCCGGCGAAGCGGGGGAGCGGGCGCAGGCCGGCCTCGCCGCAGGAGAGCACGGCCAGCAGGCGCAGCACGTCGGTGGCGGTGGTGAGGCGACGCAGCAGCGGCGCCCGGTCCTCGGTGCGGGGGAGCAACCGGCCCAGGACGAAGGCCTTGGTCTCCCGTACGGGTATGTCCTCGGGGAGCCAGTGCGGGTCGGCCGGGGTGGCGGGCAGCAGGACGGCCAGGTCCCCGAGGTCCTGGGGCGGGAGCGGCGTCCGCCGGGCGAGCAGCGCCGCGACGACGGAGGCCGCCTCGGCGGCCGGGTCGGCGCAGAGCCGGAGCAGGCGCAGCGGGCCCGCGGGCAGCCCGCGGTCCTTGCGGGACCGGCCCGCGGCGGAGGGGGCGGCGCGCTCGGGGCGCAGGAAGGGGTCGGCGGGGTCGACGCGTCGGTGGCAGACCGGGCAACCGGTCAGGTTGGAGCCGTCCCAGCAGGCGCGGCAGACGAGGTGGGCGCACGGGTCGACGGCGTGGACCGTGCCGGGCTCGCCGCACAGCACGCACGGCTGCTCGGGTTCCTGGGCCAGCAGGGCGAAGACGCGGCGGACGTACCAGCGCTCGGTGTCGCGCGGGACGGAGAAGGGGAAGCGGCGGAAGAGCGGCTTGTGCACCCGGTCGGCGCCCATCAGTTCGTCCACCAGCGCGAGCAGCCGCAGGCGTTCCTCGGCGAGGTCGGTGGGCGCGAGCGCGGACAGCGCCGCGTGCAGTTCCGGGCTCAGCGCGTGGCCGCGCTCCAGGAGCTCGCCCTCCAGGGGGCGGACCCCTTCACGGTCGGGTGAGGCGGCGGCCCGCGGCCGGTCCACGTGGACGGTCCCGAGCCGGCGCAGCAGGACGGAATCGATGACGGACACAGCTCTGGTTCCCCTCCGCGAACGACAAAGCGGGGGCGGAGAGTGGGCGCGCGGAACTTTTCGTAAAGGAATGAGAAGGATGCACGCCGCGGAGCCGCCCCCGCACCATCGATCCCATCACGGGTCCGCGCGCGGCCGCAAACGGATATGTCGGCCCGGTCGCCGCACGACGCCGGCCGGGCAGGGTCCGGAAGGCACGGCCTACCCGCCCGGGGTGAGCAGGGCCTCGGTCAGCGCCCGTACGGACAGCAGGAACAGGTGCTCCGGGTCGGCGGGCCGGGCCAGGGCGCGGGCGAGCGCCGGGTCGTCCGGTGCGGCCGCCGGGTCCCACAGTTCGCCCTCGGCGGGTGATTGGGCGGGGGAGCGCTCGCGGTTGCGTTCGACGAGCAGGAACCCGACGATCTGGAACTGGATGGCGCGCACCGCGTCGGCGGCCCGCGCGCCGCGCAGTCCGGCGGCGTGCACCTCGTGGACCAGGGCCTGTTGGGCGGGGAGGAACATCCGGTCGGTGAGCCCGCGTTCGTGGACCATCGCGACCAGGTGCGGACGGGTGCGCAGTTCGCGGCGCAGGATCCGGGCCACCGACAGGATGCGGGCGGCGGGCGTGGTCCCGGTCGGGGTGATCGCGCCCACCTCGCGCACGGTCCGCTCCACGAGTGCGTCGAGGAGCGACTCGCGGTTGCCGACGTGCCAGTAGATGGAGGTCACCGCCGTGCCCAGGGCTGCGGCCAGCCCGCGCATGGTGAGCGCCGCCGGGCCGTCCCGCATGACCAGGGACGCGGCCGCCGCCAGTACCTCCTCGCGGGTCAGCGCGTTCCTCGTCATCGGCGGGCACCTCGTCTGTCGAATCGTCAGTTCTTGGGTGCAGGGGGCTTTACCCTTCACCGACGGCAGTGTAACTGTGTTACAGAACCGACCGAAGGGTGGTGCTGGACATGGCACGCGTACGGTACGGAGCGCGGACCGAGGCCGAGATCGCGGCGTCGCGCGCGAAGAGTTCCAAGCTCCCCGACATCTGGTCCACCGGCGTGGTCGCCGTCTGGGAGAGCGACCCGGACGTGGTCGCGGCGGTCCTGCCCCCGCCGCTCAAGCCCGCCGCACGGCCCCTCGTACGGGCCAACATCAGCAAGGTCGACCTGCCCGGCTACCCGCTCGGCGCCGGCTCGGTCGCAGTGGCCGCCGAACACGGCGGGGTCGAGGGCTGGTACCCGCTGGTCATGCCGATGACCCACGAGCGCGCCCTGATCGGCGGCCGCGAGGTGTTCGGCGAGCCCAAGAAGCTGGGCGAGGTCACCGTCGAGCGCGACGGGCTCGTCGTGCGGGCCGTCCTCGCCCGGCACGGGATCGCCTTCGTGGAGGTCCGCGGCGCCGTCGACCGGGCGCTGCCGCTGCCCGAACCCACGCAGAAGACCGACTTCTACTTCAAGTTCCTGCCCGCGGTGGACGGTTCGGGCTTCGACGCGGACCCGGTCCTCGTCCACTGCACGCGCAACGAGAAGGTCCGCAAGCTGGAGCACCTCACCGGGGACGTCGTCCTGCGCGAGTCCATGTTCGACCCGGTGGCCGACCTCGTCGTGCGCCGCATCGTGGAGATCACCATCGGCGAGAAGACCACCGACCAGAAGGGTCGGGTCGTCGAGCGGGTCAGCGCCCAAGCGCTCCTGCCGTACATCCACCAGCGCTACGACGACCCCCTGCACATCCTGGACGGACCTCCCGAAGGGGCGGTGTGACATGCGGCTCGAACCGGGACAGGTCGCCGTCGTCACCGGCGCGGCCGGCGGCATCGGCCTCGCGATGGCCCGCCGCTTCGCCGCCGAGGGCCTGAAGGTGGTCCTCGCCGACGTCGAGGAGGGCGCCCTGCGCAAGGCCGCCGGGGAACTCACCGCCGACGGCGCCGAGGTGCTCGCCCGGCTCGTCGACGTCAGTGACCGCGACTCCGTGACCGCCCTCGCCGACGCCGCGTACGAGACCTTCGGCGCCGTCCACGTCCTGTGCAACAACGCGGGCGTCGGCTCCGGAGCCGAGGGCCGGATGTGGGAGCACGAGCCCAACGACTGGAAGTGGGCCTTCGCCGTCAACGTCTGGGGCGTCTTCCACGGCATCCAGGCCTTCGTCCCCCGCATGATCGCGGGCGGCGTCCCCGGCCACGTCGTCAACACCTCGTCCGGCGACGGCGGCATCGCCCCGCTGCCCACCGCCTCCGTGTACGCCGTCACCAAGGCGGCCGTCGTCACCATGACCGAGTCCCTGTACGCCCACCTCAGGGCGGAGGGCGTGTCCGTCGGCGCCTCCGTCCTGTTCCCCGGACCGCACATGCTGCGCACCGGTTTGTGGGAGTCGCACCGGAACCGGCCGGACCGCTATGCGAAGGAGCGGCCGCGCAGGTCCCCCTACCGCACCCTCGACCAGTACGAGGCCGCGATGCGGGAGGCCGGGCAGGAGGTGCGGTTCACGCCGGTCGAGGAGGTCGCCGAGCACGTGGTCGACGGCATCCGCGCCGACCGCTTCTGGATGCTCCCGGCCGGCGAGCACAGCGACCGTCAGATCCGCGCCCGGTCGCAGTCGATGCTCGACCGCGCCAACCCCGCCTACCTGGAACGCTTCATCCTCGACTGAGGGGCCCGCCGTGCCTGACACGCATGCGAACGACCCGGCCGCAGCGCGGTCCGGGGACGGGTTCGAGGACCCGTACCTGATCATCTCCTCCGACTGCCACGCGGGCCTGCCGACCGAGCGGTACCGCCCCTACCTCGACTCCCGCTTCCACCGCCCGTTCGACGAGTTCCTCGGTCAGCGCGACGCCCGCCGGGAGGAGGCCACCCGACTCGGCGTCCGCAACGAGGCGTTCGCCGAGAAGTGGTTCCACGACCACGAGGAGGGCCTGCGCGGAGGCTGGGACACCGGACAGCGGCTGAAGGAACTCGACGGCGACGGCGTGGCCGGCGAGGTCGTCTTCCCCGACGCGGACGCCGTCGACAGCCGGACCGCCGCCCCCTTCGGGGTGGGCCTCGGCCTCTCCGGCGACCAGGACCCCGAACTGGGCATGGCCGGAGCGCGGGCGCACAACCGCTGGCTCGCCGAGTTCGTCTCGCAGCATCCCGAACGCCACTGCGGTGTGGCGCTGCTCCCCATCACCGCGGAGCCGGACAAGGTCGTCGCCGAGGTCCACCGGGCCAAGGAGTCCGGCCTCGGCGCGCTGATGATCCCCGCCATGTGGGTGGACAAGGCGCCCTACCACGACCGCCGCTACGACCCCGTGTGGGCGGCGGCCGCCGAGACCCGGATGCCGATCGTCACACACTCCGGCTCCTCGCCCCGCCACGAGTACGGCGACCACCTGGGCATCTTCGTCTCCGAGGTCACCTGGTGGCCCGCCCGCCCCCTGTGGTTCCTGCTCTGGTCCGGGGTCTTCGAACGGCACCCGGGTCTCAAGTTCGGCGTCGCCGAGTCGGGTTGCTGGTGGCTTCCCAACCAGCTGTGGTTCATGGACCGGCTCTACCTCGGCGCGCACGGCGGCAAGAAGCTGTCCCCGTTCGAGGAGCTGAAACGGCCGCCGAGCGAATACCTGGACCGCCAGGTCTTCGTCTGCGCGACCAACACCAAGCGCCGCGAACTGGCCCAGCGCTACGAGATCGGCGTGGACAACATCCTCTGGGGCTCCGACTTCCCGCACCCCGAGGGGACGTGGCCCGACACCCGCAACTGGCTGCGGAACACCTTCCACGACATCCCGGTCACCGAGACCCGCCGCATGCTCGGGCTGGCGGCGGCCGAGGTCTTCGGCTTCGACACCGACGCCCTCGCCCCGATCGCCCGCCGCATCGGCCCCACCCCGGCCGAGCTCGGCCAGTCCCCGGACCAGGCGTCGGTCGAGGCCTCCTGGGCCCGCTCGCGCGAGACCGGCCGGCACTGGCTGACCGGGCACGACTTCCCGGTCCTGGGGGTCTCACCGTGACGGACGACCGCTACACCGTCATCTCGGCCGACTGCCACGCGGGCGCCGACCTGCTGGACTACCGGCCGTACCTGGCCGAGCGCCACCACGAGGCCTTCGACGCCTGGGCGGCCGGCTACGTCAACCCGTACGAGGACCTCCTCGCCGACACCGCCGACCTGAACTGGAACTCGGCCCGCCGCGTGGCGGAACTCGAAGCGGACGGGATCGTCGCCGAGGTCCTCTTCCCGAACACGATCCCGCCGTTCTTCCCCAAGGCCTCCCTGATGGCCCATCCGCCCACCCGCGACGAGTACGAGCTGCGCTGGGCCGGCCTCCAGGCCCACAACCGGTGGCTCGCGGACTTCTGCGCCGACGCGCCGGGCCGGCGGGCCGGCGTCGTCCAGATCCTGCTCAACGACGTGGACGCGGCGGTCGCGGAGATCCGCCGCACCCGGACGGACGGGCTGACCGGCGGCATCCTGCTGCCGGGCGTCCCGCCGGGCTCACCCGTCCCCGAGCTGTACTCCTCGGCGTACGACCCGCTCTGGGCGGTCTGCGCCGAACTGGACGTCCCGGTCAACCACCACGGCGGATCGGCCTCGCCGCCGCTCGGCGACGAACCGGCGGCCCGGGCGGTGTTCATGGTGGAGACCACCTGGTTCTCGCACCGGGCCCTGTGGCACCTGATCTTCGGCGGCGCCTTCCGGCGCCACCCGAACCTCAAGCTGGTCCTGACCGAGCAGGGTTCCGGCTGGATCCCGGGCGTGCTGGAGATGCTGGACTACTACCACGGCCGGCTGGTCGCGGCCTCGTCCACCGCCGAGGCCAAGTTCGGCGCCGGGCTGGCCGCGTCCATGGGCAAGGGGCCGAGCGAGGTCTGGCGGGACAACTGCTTCGTCGGGGCGAGCTTCATGCGCCCCCACGAGGTCCCGCTGCGGGACCGCATCGGCCTCGACAAGATCATGTGGGGCAGCGACTTCCCCCACGACGAGGGCACCACCCCCTTCTCCCGCGAAGGCCTGCGCATCGCCTACGCGGGCCTGCCCCGGGAGGAGGTCGCCGCCATGGTGGGCGGCAACGCCGCCCGCGTCTACGGCTTCGACCTGCCCTTCCTGGACACCCTGGCGGCCAAGCACGGCCCCCTGGTCCGGGAGATCGCCGAGCCCCTCGACGAGATCCCCGCCGGCGCCACCAGCCCCGCCTTCGCCCGCGGCGCCTCGGTCCGCGTCTGGTGACCCACCCGGCGGGGCGGCTCCCGCCAAGCGCGGGAGCCGCCCCGCCGGGTCCGGTCCGGCTGCGGGAGGCCACTCCGGTACCCGGGGTAACGCCGTCGGATACCGATCGGTAACAACCCCTAGCGGCGCCCCCGGAGCCGGCTCTATGGTGCGGGACATGCCGAACCTGCCCGATGTCGTGCTGTGGTCCATACCTGCCTTCGTGCTGCTCACCGTCATCGAGGTGGTGAGCTACCGGCTGCATCCCGACGAGGACGCGACCGGGTACGACACCAAGGACGCCGTCACGAGCGTCACGATGGGGCTCGGCAGCATCGGCTTCGACCTGCTGTGGAAGATCCCGGTCGTCGCGGTCTTCACGGCGGTGTACGAACTCACCCCGCTGCGGGTGCCGTTCCTGTGGTGGACGGCACTGCTGATGCTGCTCGTCCAGGACTTCCTCTACTACTGGCAGCACCGGCTCCACCACGTCATCCGCATCCTGTGGGCCTGCCACGTGGTCCACCACAGCAGCCGCAGGTTCAACCTCACCACCGCCCTGCGCCAGCCCTGGACCAGCGCCACCACCTGGTGGTTCTACCTGCCGATGGTCGCCCTCGGCGTGCACCCGGCGGCGATCCCGTTCTGCTACGGGATCAACCTCCTCTACCAGTTCTGGGTCCACACCGAGCGCATCGGGAAACTGCCCCGCGCCTACGAGTACGTCTTCAACACCCCCTCCCACCACCGCGTCCACCACGCCTCCCAGGGCGGCTACCTGGACCGCAACTTCGGCGGGATCCTGATCGTCTGGGACCGGATGTTCGGCTCCTGGGTGGGGGAGACCGAGCGCCCCGTCTACGGCCTCACCAAGAACATCGGCACCCACAACCCGCTGCGGGTGGCCACCCACGAGTACGCCGCCATCGCGCGCGACGTCCGGGCCGCCGACACCTGGCGCGAACGCGCCGGACGCGTCTTCGGCGGCCCCGGCTGGCAGCCCGCCCGCCCGGCACCGGCCGACGCCGGGGCCGCCCCCGAAACCGCGCCCGCCGCTGCCGCACCCCCCGCCGCCCCCCGGGCCGCCGTCGCTCCGGAGCCGGAGCGGGCCGCGTGAGCGCCACCGCGGCCCGTACCCCCTCCTGGGCCGCCCGCCCCGGGTCCGCCGCCGCCTCCGATCGCGCCGGACGGATCCTGCTCGCGGCCTTCGTGGTCGCCGCCGTCGCCGACCTCGGCTCCCTCCTCGCCGACTGGCACCTCGGGCACGTCCTGTTCAAGCCGCTGCTGATGCCGCTGCTGGTGGCCCACGTCATCACCCGCCGCGCCCCCCGGCTGCTGGTCGCCGCGCTGCTGTTCGGCTGGGGCGGGGACCTGGCGCTGCTCTTCGACGCCGAGATCGCCTTCCTGCTCGGCATGGGCTCCTTCGCCGCCGGGCACGTCTGCTACCTCGTCCTGTTCGGCCGACGCCGCACCGGCCCGCTCCTCGGCGCCGCGTACGCCGCGGCCCTGATCGGGACCGTCGCCCTGCTGTGGGGCGACCTGCCGGCCGACCTGCGGATCCCCGTCGCCGGCTACAGCCTGTTGCTCACCGCCATGGCCTACCGGGCGAGCGCCCTCGGCCGGGTCGCCGGAGCGGGCGGGGCGCTGTTCCTGCTCTCCGACACCCTCATCGCGACCGGGGTCGCCGAGTGGCCCCAGCTGCCCCGGCCCGACTTCTGGATCATGGCGACCTACCTGGCGGCCCAGTACCTGCTGGCCATCGGGGTGCTGGGCCGGGTCCCGGGCCGCCCCGATCCGGGGACGGGCGTACGGTAGGACGGTCATACAGGACCGCACTCCGGAGGGCTGCACCACCATGCGCGCCACCGTCATCCACGCCCCGCACGACATCCGCGTGGAGGAGGTGCCCGACGCCGCGATCCGGCGTCCCGAGGACGCCGTCGTCCGCGTGCTGCGCGCCTGCATCTGCGGCAGCGACCTCTGGGCCTACCGCGGCGAGGCCGCGCGGCAGCCCGGTCAGCGCATCGGGCACGAGTTCCTCGGCGTCGTCGAGGAGACCGGCTCCGCCGTCTCCGGCCTGCGCGCCGGGGACCTCGTCGTCGCCCCGTTCATGTGGTCGGACGGCACTTGCGCCTACTGCTCCGAGGGCCTGTACACCTCCTGCGAGCACGGCGGCTTCTGGGGCGCGGTCGGTCACGACGGCGGCCAGGGCGAGGCCGTCCGGGTCCCGTACGCCGACGGCACCCTGGTGAAGCTGCCCGCCGAGGCCGTCTCCGACGACCACCTGCTGACGGGCCTGCTCGCGCTCTCCGACGTCATGGGCACCGGCCACCACGCCGCCCTGGGCGCCGGCGTCCGCGCGGGCTCCACGGTCGCCGTCGTCGGGGACGGCGCGGTCGGCCTGTGCGGCGTACTGGCCGCCAAGCGGCTCGGCGCCGAGCGGATCATCGCCCTGGGCCGGCATGCCGTCCGGACGGACATCGCCAAGCTCTTCGGCGCCACCGACGTGGTCGCCGCGCGCGGGGAGGAGGCCGTGGCGGCCGTCCGCGAGCTGACCGGCGGGCAGGGCGCGCACTCCGTCATCGAGGCCGTCGGTACCGAACAGTCCATGCGCACCGCGGTCAACATCTCCCGCGACGGCGGGGCCATCGGCTACGTCGGCGTCCCGCACGGCAGCGGTACCGGTCTGGACCTCGGCGTGATGTTCAACCGCAACATCACCCTGCGCGGCGGTGTGGCACCGGTGCGCGCGTACATCCCGGAGCTGCTGGTGGACGTGCTGAGCGGCGCGATCGACCCGGCGCCCGTCTTCGACCGCACCGTGTCCCTGGACGAGGTCCCGGACGGCTACCGCGCGATGGACGACCGCAGCGCACTGAAGGTCATGATCACGCCCTGACGCCCTGACGCCCTGACGCCCTGACGCTCCGGCGTACGCAAGCCGGCGGGCCGGCCCCGGGACACTCCCGGGGCCGGCCCGCCGCGTTGTTGCCCGACGGTTTCGAGCGCCGTTACTTGACGGCCTTGAGCGCGTCGACCACACCGGCGCCGTAGTAGCCGGTCTGGCCCCACTTGGCCTCGCACGTGGTGGCGTCGATCAGGTTGCCGGTGCCGTCGTAGATCTTCGTCGGGCAGGCGACCTTCGTCGCCTGGCCCTTCAGCATCGCCTGGAGCTGCGAGGGCGAGGCCCACGGGTGGGCGCTCTTGAGCAGCGCCGCGACGCCGGCGACGTGCGGGGCGGCCATCGAGGTGCCCTGCTTGTAGCCGTAGCCGCCGCCCGGGACGGTCGACAGGACGCGGCCGTTGGCGTCCGGGGTCGCCGGCACCTGCCACTTGTCGCCGCCGGGAGCGGCGACGTCCACGACGCCGAGGCCGTAGCTGGAGTAGTACGAGCGCAGCCCCTGGTCACCGGTGGCCGAGACGGTGACCACGCCCGGCAGCTGGGTGGGCAGGTCCAGGCAGACCTTCGGGTCGATGGGGCGCGGCACCGGGGTGCTGTCGTTCGGGCTGGTGTCGTCGAGGATCGAGTCCCCGGCCAGGTCGTGGTCGGAGTTGCCGGCCGAGGCCACGCTGAGCACGCCCTTGCGCTCCGCGTACTTCGTCGCCCGGGCGAGGGCCTCCACCAGCGCCTTCTGGTCGTCGTCGTTCTTGCAGGTGTAGTTCCACGGGTCGACGTAGTAGCTGTTGTTGGTCACCTCTATCCCCTTCTCGGCGGCGAACATGAAGCCGCAGACGACCGCCTCGGTGTAGAAGAGGCTGGTCGCGGGCTCGCTCACCTTGATGCCGGCGACCTTCACGCCCGGCGCGACACCGCTGACGCCCACGCCGTTGCGCGGTGCCGCGATGGTGCCCGCCACGTGCGTGCCGTGGTCGCTGCCGTCCGGGTACGGACGCCAGGCGCCCTCGGAGGTGTCCGCGACGCCGCCGACACAGTTGGCGGACTGGCTCTTGGAGAAGTTCGGGGCGAGATCGGGGTGGGTGTCGTCCACACCCGTGTCGATGACGCCCACGGTGACGTTCGGGCTGCCATCGTTGATCTTGTGAGCCTGGTCGGCCTTGATCGTCCGCAGGTCCCACTGGTTGGGCTCCAGCGGCTCCTGCCCCGGTGTCGCCTGCGCCGCCGCCTTGGCGGCGTCGGCCGCGCTCAGCTTCTGCGTGGCGCCCTCCTCGGTGGTCTGCATTGCGGAGAGGGGGGCCGTCCGAGTGGCGCCCACCGACACGAAGAGGCTGCGCTGGGAGCGCAGCGTCTTGGCGAACTCGGGGTTCTGGGAGTGTGCGACGACGACCCCGATCTGCTCATGGGTCGTCACCACCGTTCCGCCGGCCCGCTCGATGGCCTTCTTCGCCTGCTTGGCCGTCCCGTACGCGGTCAGGTTCGCCACGTAGGAGAGCTTCGGGCCGTCCGCGGCGGGCTTCGCCGCGGTGGCCGTGGCCGCCGTGTTGCCGAGCGGGGCGGCGGACGCCGCGACCGAGGGCAGGAAGGCGAGCGAAGCGGTGAGCGCCAGTCCGACCGGTACGGCCAGACGCTTGCTCTTCCGGTCGGTACGCGACCCCAGATGCGCCATGGGTTCTCCACATCATCCGTGAAAAAGCCGTCCGCACGCGGTTTGCGCGGGACGGGTTCATGACACGCGAACCTAGTGCCGGTGTTCCCCTCTCCGCCATCAGTTCGAGGAATCAGTTTTCAAAGAAATCACAGGTGTTGAACCGCCCCGACGCGCCGGCCGTGCCGTTGACAGGGGACCTCGGCACCACCGTCCCCCCTACGGAGGTTGTTTTGTCCGTCGTCCCCACCGCACCCGCGACACAGGGAGAGCCCCCCGTGACCACCGAAGCAGCGCCGCCCCACGGCAGCGCGGGACCGACCCCCGCGAGTCCCACGGCCGAAGACTTCACACGCGTCCAACAGAGCCCGGAGTTCGCCGAACTGCGCAGCTCGTACCGCTCCTTCGCGTTCCCGCTCACCGTCGCCTTCATCGCCTGGTACCTGCTCTACGTCCTGCTGTCCAGCTACGCGGGCGGCTTCATGGGGATCAAGCTCTTCGGGAACATCAACGTCGCCCTGGTCCTCGGCCTCGCCCAGTTCGCCACGACGTTCCTCATCGCGTGGCTGTACTCGCGGCACGCCGCCACCAAGCTCGACCCCAAGGCCCAGGCCATCAAGGCCCGGATGGAGGCCGGAGAATGAGCGCGATCCCACAGCTGACCCTCGCGGCCGGGGCGACCGAGCACCGCCCGCTGATCATCACCCTGTTCGGCCTGTTCGTCGTCGCCACGCTCATCATCACGATCTGGGCCGGCCGTCAGACCAAGGACGCCGCCGACTTCTACGCGGGCGGCCGCCAGTTCACCGGTTTCCAGAACGGCCTGGCCATCTCCGGCGACTACATGTCCGCCGCGTCCTTCCTCGGCATCGCCGGAGCCATCGCACTGTTCGGTTACGACGGCTTCCTCTACTCCATCGGCTTCCTCGTGGCCTGGCTGGTGGCCCTGCTCCTGGTCGCCGAACCGCTGCGCAACTCCGGCCGCTACACGATGGGAGACGTCCTCGCGTACCGGATGCGCCAGCGGCCCGTGCGGACCGCGGCCGGTACCTCCACCATCGTGGTCTCGATCTTCTACCTGCTCGCCCAGATGGCCGGCGCCGGCGTCCTGGTCTCGCTGCTCCTCGGCATCACCAGCGACGGCGGCAAGGTGGCCGTGGTCGCGCTGGTCGGCCTCCTGATGATCGTCTACGTGACCATCGGCGGGATGAAGGGCACCACCTGGGTCCAGATGATCAAGGCGGTGCTGCTGATCGCGGGCGCCCTGCTGATCACCTTCCTGGTGCTGCTGGAGTTCAACTTCAACATCTCCTCGCTGCTGGGCCAGGCCGCCGAGAACAGCGGACAGGGCACCAAGTTCCTGGAGCCCGGGCTCAAGTACGGCAAGGACTCCCTCAGCAAGCTGGACTTCATCTCGCTGGGCCTCGCCCTGGTCCTCGGCACCGCGGGCCTGCCGCACATCCTGATCCGCTTCTACACGGTCCCCACCGCCCAGGCCGCCCGGAAGTCCGTGAACTGGGCCATCGGCATCATCGGCGCCTTCTACCTGATGACCATCGCCCTCGGCTTCGGCGCCGCGGCCCTGCTCAACCGGGCCGACATCCTGGCCTCCAACAAGGCCGGCAACACCGCGGCCCCGCTGCTCGCCCAGGAGATCGGCGGCGGCGCGGGATCCACCGGCGGCGCGATCCTCCTCGCGGTGATCTCCGCCGTCGCCTTCGCCACCATCCTCGCGGTGGTCGCGGGCCTCACCCTCGCGTCCTCGTCGTCCTTCGCGCACGACCTGTACGTGAACGTCATCCGCAAGGGCAAGGCGACCGAGAAGGAGGAGGTCCGCGCGGCCCGCTGGTCCACCGTGGTCATCGGCGCCGTCGCCATCGGCCTCGGCGCCCTGGCCCGCGACCTGAACGTGGCCGGCCTCGTCGCCCTCGCCTTCGCGGTGGCCGCCTCCGCCAACCTCCCGACCATCCTCTACAGCCTGTTCTGGAAGCGCTTCACCACCCAGGGCGCCCTGTGGTCGATCTACGGCGGCCTGATCTCGGCGGTCGGTCTGGTCCTCTTCTCCCCGGTGGTCTCCGGCAAGCCCACCTCGATGTTCAAGGACGCCGACTTCTACTGGTTCCCGCTGGAGAACCCCGGCATCATCTCCATCCCCCTCGGCTTCCTCCTCGGATGGCTGGGAACCGTCCTCACCAAGGAGAAGGCCGACCCGCAGAAGTTCGCCGAGCTGGAGGTGCGCTCCCTCACCGGAACAGGGGCGCACTGAGATCCACCGAACACGCAGCGTGGCCGTGTCGTACTTCCGTACGACACGGCCACGTCGCGTCTCGTTCAATCGGGCACGCCAACCCGCCAACCAGGTCGCGTACGCTCGAAGGCAGCGCCACCGCGTCCCCGCGACGGCGTCCTACTCGGCTGAACGGACAGGAGAGGGGGGCCACAGTGCTTCTCGACACGTACGGCCGCGTGGCCACTGACCTGCGCGTCTCACTCACCGACCGGTGCAACCTGCGCTGTACCTACTGCATGCCCGAAGAGGGACTGCAGTGGCTCGGCAAGTCGGACCTGCTGAGCGACGACGAGATCGTCCGGCTGATCCGCATCGCCGTGACACGGCTCGGGATCACCGAGGTCCGCTTCACCGGCGGTGAGCCGCTGCTCCGGCCCGGCCTGGTCGGCATCGTCGAGCAGTGCGCCGCCCTGGAGCCCCGCCCCCGGATGTCGCTGACCACCAACGGCATCGGCCTCAAGCGCACCGCCGGGGCGCTGAAGGCGGCCGGCCTGGACCGGGTGAACGTTTCGCTCGACACCCTGCGCCCCGACGTCTTCAAGACCCTGACCCGCCGTGACCGTCACAAGGACGTCATCGAGGGCATGTCGGCCGCCCGCGAGGCCGGCCTGACGCCCGTCAAGGTCAACGCCGTCCTGATGCCCGGCCTCAACGACGACGAGGCCCCCGACCTGCTCGCCTGGGCCGTGGAGAACGAGTACGAGCTCCGCTTCATCGAGCAGATGCCCCTGGACGCCCAGCACGGCTGGAAGCGCGACGGCATGATCACCGCCGGGGACATCCTGGAGTCCCTGCGCACCCGCTTCACGCTCACCGAGGAAGGCGCCGACGAACGCGGCTCCGCCCCCGCCGAGCGCTGGGTGGTCGACGGCGGCCCGGCCACGGTCGGCGTCATCGCCTCCGTCACCCGCCCCTTCTGCGGAGCGTGCGACCGCACCCGGCTCACGGCCGACGGCCAGATCCGTACGTGCCTGTTCGCCACCGAGGAGTCCGACCTGCGGGCCGCGCTGCGCTCCGGAGCCCCGGACGAGGAGATCGCCCGCCTGTGGAAGGTGGCGATGTGGGGCAAGAAGGCCGGCTCCGGCCTGGACGACCCGTCGTTCCTCCAGCCCGACCGCCCCATGTCCGCGATCGGCGGCTGAGCGGGCCCGGACCGGCGTCCGACCCGCCGCGCCCACCGCGACGAGCCCTGCCCGAGCCCCGGCCCCGACCGGGGCTCAGGCGCGTTCCGAGCCCTCCGGCTGCACCCACTCTTCGATCTTCACGACGTCCTTGAGGAAGCCGCGCACCCCGAGGAACTGCGAGAGGTGCTCGCGGTGCTCCTCGCACGCCAGCCAGGTCTTGCGCCGCTGCGGGGTGTGCAGCGTCGGGTTGTTCCACGCGAGGACCCACACGGCCGCGTCGCGGCAGCCCTTGGCGGAGCAAGTGGGGGCGGGTTCGGGAGCCGCCTCGGGGTCCGGTGCGTTCACATCAGGGGAGTTCACGGCTCAACCCTACAAACAGCACCCGGGAGGGCTTCGGATGGGCGACGCCGGGCAGCCACGGGGGGAGCTGCCCGGCGTCGGTCCGTCGCTCCGACGGGGGATGCGGAGCGCGTAGGCAGTATGTCACGCAGGACCCGGTCGGGTGCACCGGAACTTCAGGATTGATCTGAGCTCTTATTGAGGTTTTCGGGCTCCAGCGCGGGGCGCACGGGCGCCGGCACGAAGTGCGAGGGCAGGGAGGGCGTCGACTCCCGCCCGGCATTGGCGATGACCACCGCGACGTACGGCAACAGGGCGCCGGCGACCAACGTCACGATCGCCACGTGGCGCTCCACGTTCCACAGGACCACCGTCGCGATGACCGAGAGGGTCCTGATCGTCATCGAGATGACGTACCGGCGCTGTCGCCCCCGCACGTCCTCGGCGAGGCCCATCCGGGCCCCGGTGATCCGAAAGACCTCGGCCTCGTTCCGCTTCGTCAGCCGCACGTTCCACCACCGATCCACCCGCCGGACGCACCCCGGTCCGGAACCCTTCCACCGTACGCTTCCCGTCGGCCGGCGTGGTGAGGGGGTGTCCCCCGAACGGCTCTGGCCGAAATGCGCCGTTCATCGCGCGGATCGAGACTGGTGCGACATGCGCACACCGCGCCGGAGGAGGCGACATGCATTGGTTGTGGGCGATCATCGTCGGTTTGGTACTTGGCCTGATTGCCCGGGCGATCCTGCCCGGCAAGCAGCACCAGCCCCTCTGGCTGACCGTGATCTTCGGCATCATCGGCAGCGTCCTCGGCAACGCCGTCGCCACCTGGATCGGGGTCGCCGACACCAAGGGCATCGACTGGATCAGGCACCTGCTGCAACTGGTCGGAGCGGTGCTTATCGTCGGCCTCGGCGACATGGCCTACATGGCGCTGCGGGGCAACAAACGCACCGCCTGACGCCGCACCGCACGCGCGACGAGGGGCCGGTACCGGACAGTGCGTCCGTACCGGCCCCTCGCCGCGTGCGGGGTATGTCAGCCGGTGACCTCGACGGCGGCCAGGTTCTTCTTGCCGCGCCGCAGCACCAGCCAACGGCCGTGCAGCAGGTCCTCCGGGGAGGCGACCGCGTCCTCGGCGGTGACCTTCACGTTGTTCACGTACGCACCGCCCTCCTTCACGGTCCGTCGGGCCGCCGACTTGCTGGCGACCAGGCCGGTCTCCGCGAACAGGTCCACGACCTGGCCCGGCTCGGCGACCTTCGCGTGCGGCAGCTCGGACAGGGCCGCGGCCAGCGTGGCCTCGTCCAGCTCCGCCAGCTCACCCTGCCCGAACAGCGCCTTCGACGCGGCGATCACGGCGGCGCACTGGTCCGCGCCGTGCACCAGCGTGGTCAGCTCCTCGGCCAGCGCCCGCTGGGCGGCGCGCGCCTGCGGCCGCTCGGCGGTCTGCGCCTCCAGTGCCTCCAGCTCCGCACGGGACTGGAAGGACAGGATCCGCATGTAGGTCGAGATGTCCCGGTCGTCCACGTTCAGCCAGAACTGGTAGAACGCGTACGGGGTGGTCATCTCCGGGTCCAGCCAGACGGCCCCGCCCTCGGTCTTGCCGAACTTCGTGCCGTCCGCCTTGACCATCAGCGGCGTCGCCATCGCGTGCACCCGCGCGCCCGGCTCGACCCGGTGGATCAGGTCGAGGCCGGCCGTCAGGTTGCCCCACTGGTCCGAGCCGCCCTGCTGGAGCACGCAGCCGTGGCGCCGGTACAGCTCCAGGAAGTCCATGCCCTGGAGCAGCTGGTAGCTGAACTCGGTGTAGCTGATGCCCTGGTCCGACTCCAGCCGCTTGGCGACCGAGTCCTTCGTCAGCATCTTGTTGACGCGGAAGTGCTTGCCGATGTCCCGCAGGAACTCGATGGCGGACATGCCCGCCGTCCAGTCCAGGTTGTTCACCAGGACCGCCGCGTTCTCGCCCTCGAAGGACAGGAACGGCTCGATCTGCGAACGCAGCCGGTTGACCCACTCCGCGATGACCGAGGGGTCGTTCAGGGTGCGCTCTGCCGTCGGACGCGGGTCGCCGATCTGACCGGTGGCCCCGCCGACCAGCGCCAGCGGACGGTTGCCCGCCAGTTGGAGCCGGCGCATGGTCAGGACCTGGACCAGGTGACCCACGTGCAGCGAGGCCGCCGTCGGGTCGTAGCCGCAATAGAACGTGACCGGACCGTCCGCGAACGCCTTGCGCAGCGCTTCTTCGTCGGTGGACTGGGCGAAGAGCCCGCGCCACTTCAGTTCGTCGACGATGTCCGTCACGGTCTCTCGACTCCTTCGGTGTCTGAAATTGCCATGGTCAGTCTAGGTCGGTCAGACGCCCTTGCTGACCGAGCTCATGTTGAAGTCCGGGATGCGCAGCGCCGGCATCGCGGCCCGGGTGAACCAGTCGCCCCACTCGCGCGGCAGGGTCTTCTCGGTCCGGCCGGCCTCCGTCGCCCGCGACAGCAGGTCGACGGGGGACTCGTTGAACCGGAAGTTGTTCACCTCGCCCACGACCTGCCCGTCCTCCACCAGGTACACGCCGTCCCGGGTGAGGCCCGTGAGCAGCAGCGTGGCCGGGTCCACCTCGCGGATGTACCAGAGGCAGGTCAGCAGCAGCCCGCGCGAGGTGCCGGCCACCATCTCCTCCAGGGACTTCTCGCCGCCCCCGTCCAGGATCAGGTTCCCGAAGCCGGGGGAGAGGTCCAGCCCGGTCAGTGCGGCGCTGTGCCGGGTCGTCGTCAGCCGCTTCAGCTCGCCCTCGGCGATCCAGTCCGTCGGCGGGACCGGCAGGCCGTTGTCGAAGACGGACGCGTCGTCGCCGGAGCTGTGCGCGATCACGAACGGCGCGGACTCCAGGCCCGGCGCGTTCGGATCGCTGCGCAGGGTCAGCGGCAGCGGGGACAGCCGCTCACCGAGCCGGGTGCCGCCACCGGGCTGGGAGAAGACCGTCCGGCCCTCCACGGCGTCCCGGGCGGCCGCCGACCACATCTGGTAGATCAGCAGGTCGGCCACGGCCGTCGGCGGCAGCAGGGTCTCGTACCGCCCGGCGGGCAGCACGACCTTCCGCTCCGCCCAGCCCAGGCGCACCGCGAGTTCCGCGTCCAGGACCGTCGGGTCGACGTCCTTGAAGTCCCGGGTGGACCGACCCGCCCAGGCCGAGCGCAGCCGGTCCGGGGACTTGGCGTTGACCTCCAGGGTCCCGTTCGGCTGGTCGTGGCGCAGCCGCAGGCCCGTGGAGGTGCCGACGTACGTGGAGACCAGCTCGTGGTTGGCGAAGCCGTACAGCTCCCGGCCGCCCGCGCGGGCCCGGGCGAAGGCCTCGCCGAGGGCCGGCGCGAAGTCGGCGAACACCGCCGAGGAGGTCTCCGCCGGGGCGTCGGTGAAGTCCGGGGAGGCCGGCGTACCGGTGACCAGTGGCTGGGCGTCCTCGGCCGGCCCGGCCCCGCGGGCGGCCGCCTCGGCGGCCCGTACGAGCGGCTCCAGGTCGGCGGCGGTGACGGCGGAGCGTGACACGACCCCCGAGGCCGTCCCCTCCTTGCCGTCGACGGTGGCGATGACCGTCAGGGTCCGGCCCCGGGTGACGCCGTTCGTGGTCAGGGCGTTGCCGGCCCAGCGCAGGTTGGCGCTCGACTCCTCGTCGGCGATGACGACGCAGCCGTCGGCCGTGGACAGCTCCAGGGCCCGTTCGACGATCTCGTGCGGCTTGGTTCGGGTCGACATCAGCGTCCGGCCTCCTGCGTGGTGTTGAGACTGTGCCGTCCCGGGGGGCGCCCCCCGGACCCCCGGGGGGCGGGGGAGTGAGCGTCAGCCCTCATCGGCCGGCCTCCTGCGTGGTGTTCAGGATGTTCACGTCGCGGAACAGGGCGGACGGGCAGCCGTGCGAGACCGCCGCGACCTGGCCGGGCTGGGCCTTGCCGCAGTTGAAGGCGCCGCCCAGGACGTAGGTCTGCGGTCCGCCGACCTTCTCCATCGAGCCCCAGAAGTCGGTCGTCGTGGCCTGGTACGCGACGTCGCGCAGCTGCCCGGCCAGCCGGCCGTTCTCGATGCGGAAGAAGCGCTGCCCGGTGAACTGGAAGTTGTAGCGCTGCATGTCGATCGACCACGAACGGTCGCCGACCACGTAGATCCCGCGCTCCACCCCGCCGATGAGGTCATCCGTGGACAGCCCGCCGGGATCCGGCTGGAGAGAGACGTTCGCCATCCGCTGGACCGGCACGTGCCCGGGGGAGTCGGCGTAGGCGCAGCCGTTGGAGCGGCCCAGGCCGGTCAGCTTCGCGATCCGCCGGTCGGTCTGGTAGCCGGCCAGGGTGCCGTCCTTGACGAGGTCCCAGCTCTGCGCCTCCACGCCCTCGTCGTCGTAGCCGATCGTGGCCAGGCCGTGCTCGGCCGTGCGGTCACCGGTCACGTTCATGATCGAGGAGCCGTACTTGAGCTTGCCCAGCTGGTCGAAGGTGGCGAAGGAGGTCCCCGCGTACGCCGCCTCGTAGCCCAGCGCCCGGTCCAGCTCGGTGGCGTGGCCGATGGACTCGTGGATGGTGAGCCACAGGTTGGACGGGTCCACGACGAGGTCGTAGCGCCCCGCTTCGACGCTCGGGGCCCGCATCTTCTCGGCGAGCAGGCCGGGGATCTCCTCCAGCTCGGCGTTCCAGTCCCAGCCGGTGCCGGTCAGGTACTCCCAGCCGCGCCCGGCGGGCGGGGCGATGGTGCGCATGGAGTCGAACTCGCCGCTCACGCCGTTCACGGCGACGGCGGTGAGCTGCGGGTGGATCCGTACGCGCTGCTGCGTGGTGGAGGTGCCGGCGGAGTCGGCGTAGAACTTGTTCTCGTGGACGGCGAGCAGCGAGGCGTCGACGTGTGCGACGCCGTCGGCGGCCAGCAGGCGTGCGCTCCAGTCGGCGAGCAGCGCGGCCTTCTCGCCGTCCGGCACCTCGAACGGGTTCACGTCGTACGCGGAGATCCAGGTCCGGTCGGCGTGCACCGGCTCGGCGGCCAGTTCCACGCGCTCGTCGGAGCCCGCGGCCTTGATCACCTGGGCGGACAGCTTCGCCATGGCCACGGCCTGTGAGGCGACCTTGGCGGCGGCGTCCATGGTCAGGTCCACACCGGAGGCGAAGCCCCAGCTGCCCCCGTGCACGACGCGCACCGCGTACCCGAGGTCGGTGGTGTCGGAGCCGCCGGAGGGCTTGGCGTCACGCAGTCGCCAGGAGGCGCTGCGGATGCGCTCCAGCCGGAAGTCGGCGTGGTCGGCGCCCAGCGCGCGCGCCCGGGCGAGCGCCGCGTCGGCGAGCGCCCGCAGGGGCAGCGCGGTGAAAGCCGCGTCGATGGAATGGGCCACGGAAGTCCTCCCGGGGTCGGGGCCGATAGCCCCGATCATGTCGCGCTCAAGGCCGTTGTGCCTACATCTTTCTGTAGGGACTCGACAGAGCCCGCCCCGAGGCCCTGTCGGAGCCGGATTCTCCGGATGCCCGGGGCGGCCTATAGGTTTTCGGTAATCAAGACAGCTAGCGAAAGGGTGATCCGTTGAGCCGCTCGGTTCTCGTCACCGGAGGAAACCGGGGCATCGGCCTCGCCATCGCCCGAGCGTTCGCGCAGGCCGGCGACAAGGTCGCGATCACGTACCGGTCGGGCGAGCCACCGGAGGAACTCACCTCGCTGGGTGTTCTGGCGGTGCGCTGCGACATCACCGACTCCGATCAGGTGGAGCAGGCCTACAAGGAGATCGAGGACAAGCAGGGCGCGGTCGAGGTACTGGTGGCCAACGCCGGTATCACCAAGGACACGCTGCTGATGCGGATGTCGGAGGAAGACTTCGCGTCCGTCGTCGACACCAACCTCACCGGCACCTTCCGGGTCGTCAAGCGCGCCAACCGCGGCATGCTCCGCGCGAAGAAGGGCCGCGTGGTCCTGATCTCCTCGGTCGTCGGACTGCTGGGATCCGCGGGCCAGGCCAACTACGCTGCCTCGAAGGCGGCGCTGGTGGGCTTCGCCCGCTCGCTCGCCCGAGAGCTCGGCTCCCGCAACATCACCTTCAACGTGGTCGCCCCCGGCTTCGTGGACACCGACATGACGAAGGTGCTCACCGACGAGCAGCGCGCGGGCATCGTGGCCCAGGTGCCGCTGGCCCGGTACGCGCGGCCCGAGGAGATCGCGGCAGCCGTGAGCTTCCTGGCGTCCGACGACGCCGCGTACATCACAGGAGCCGTCATTCCCGTTGACGGCGGATTGGGCATGGGTCACTGATCACATGAGCGGAATTCTCGACGGCAAGCGCATCCTCATCACCGGGGTGCTGATGGAATCGTCCATCGCCTTCCACACCGCCAAGCTGGCCCAGGAGCAGGGCGCCGAGGTCATCCTGACGGCGTGGCCGCGTCCGTCGCTGACCGAGCGCATCGCCAAGAAGTTGCCGAAGCCGGTCAAGGTGATCGAGCTCGACGTCACCAACCAGGAGCACCTGGACCGCCTGGAGGGCCTGGTCCGTGACGAGCTCGGTGGCCTCGACGGCGTCGTGCACTCGATCGGTTTCGCCCCGCAGGACGCCCTCGGCGGCAACTTCCTGAACACGCCGTTCGAGTCGGTCGCCACGGCCATGCACGTCTCGGCGTTCTCGCTGAAGTCGCTCGCCATGGCCTGCAAGCCGCTGTTCCCGGCGGAGGGCGCGGCCATCGTCGGTCTCACCTTCGACGCGCAGTTCGCCTGGCCGCAGTACGACTGGATGGGTCCGGCCAAGGCGGCCCTGGAGGCCACCAGCCGTTACCTCGCCCGCGACCTGGGCAAGGAGAACATCCGCTGCAACCTGGTCTCGGCCGGTCCGATCGGCTCCATGGCCGCCAAGTCCATCCCGGGCTTCGGCGAGCTGGCCGAGGTCTGGAACTCCCGCTCGATGCTGGACTGGGACATGAGCGACCCGGAGCCGACCGGCAAGGGCGTCGTCGCCCTGCTGTCGGACTGGTTCCCGAAGACCACGGGCGAGATCGTCCACGTGGACGGCGGTCTGCACGCGATGGGTGCCTGACCCCGGGCATCCCCGGATCACGGCACCCCGGATCACGGCGTCCCGCGTCCGTACGGCGGTGGCCGCGCTTCCCCCTCGGGGGAGGCGCGGCCACCGCCGTCTCGCGTACGGGGGCCGGGATGCGGGCTCCGGTTCGATCGGATGTTCGTCGTCCGGCCGGATCTTTCCGAGTCGAAAACCCGGACAGATGACTGCAAACTGACCTCGTCGGGATCTTCCCGGCGTGGTCGGGGCGGAGGTACGGCGTGCGTACGAGGCCGAACCGGACGGTATCCCTGCTGATCACCTCGGTCGTGCTGACCGGACTCCTGATGCCGGGGGCCGTCGCGCAGTCCGCCGGGCCCGACCCCGCCCCCGGCCCCGAGGCGGCGGTCCCGGCGGTCGCGGACCTCGCCGAGTACCCGGCGGAGCCGCCCGTGGGGCCCGCGCCGTCCCTCGATCGGGCCCTGTACGGCGCCGACTGCGACACCTCGATCGAGGGCTCGCAGGTGACGGCGTACTGCCACAACGCCTATCCCGAGACCGACCTGATCCGGCTGCACGTGGAGTGCGACCGCTGGTGGGACGTGGACGGGGACGCCGCGGTCGTGGCCCTGGACCCGGCGGGCCGCATCCGGCTCACCGGCCGCTGCTGGAAGGAGGTCCGCTCGGCCTGGGTGACCCACCGCAGGCCGGCGACCTGAGGCGCGCGGGGACGGATCCGGCGCGGGCCGTCACTCCCGGCCCAGGCAGACGAACGGGTAGCCCGCCGCCTCCGAGGCCGCCGCGTCCGCGTCCCCGCCGCGGATCGCCTCGATCAGCCGGGCGTGGTCCAGGTGGGAGGCCGGCGTCAGCTCGGTGCCCACGTCCGTGCGCAGCCAGTCGGCCACCAGGTCGCCGAGGTCCGCGTACAGCTCGATCAGCACGTCGTTGTGCGAGGCCGTCACCACCGCCATGTGCAGACTGACGTCCGCCGCCACGAACAGCTCCGCGTCCCCGCTCTCCCACGCCTCCTCGCGCCGGGCCAGCAGCGCGTCCAGCTGGACGAGGTCCCGCGCGGTCCGCCGCTCCGCCGCCAGCCGGGCGGCCGAGGACTCCAGCGTCGAACGCAGCTCCGCGATGTGCCGCGGGTCGGCGCCGGCGAATCGCCGGTGCATCACCCCGGCGAGCTCGCTGGTGGCGATCACGTACGTGCCCGAACCCTGTCGGATGTCCAGCAGCCCGTTGTGGGCGAGCGCGCGGACGGCCTCGCGCACGGTGTTGCGGGCGACGCCCAGCAGCTCCACCAGCTCCGGTTCGGTGGGGATGCGGGAGCCGACGGGCCACTCGCCGGAGGTGATCTGGTTCCGCAGCTGGGTGATCACCTGGTCGACGAGCGCCGACCGGCGGGGCGAGGTCAGTGGCATGGGTTCCTCTCGGGCGGGACGCGGACTCCGGTGCGCCGTGAACTCGTGCGGGGCGCGAGTTCACGAGGGGCGCGAGCTCCAGTGTGACGTGAGCGCGACTGGACAATTAATCATCCCATGATTCTATGATGGTCGAATGTCCGACGAAGAAATCCAGACCCTCCCCCGCCCGCAGGCCGTCACCGGCCCTGTCGACCGGACGCTCCCCGCCGCCCACACCACCCCCCAGTGGCTCGGTCCGGTGCTCATCGTCGGAATCGTGCTGGCCGCCCTGAACCTGCGGCCCGCCATCACCAGCCTCGGCGCCCTCTTCGAGGAGACCCGCACCGGCCTGCACATGAGCGGCGCCGTCGCCGGGCTCATCACCTCGGTGCCCGCCCTCTGCTTCGCCGTCTTCGGCGTCACCGCGCCCCGGCTCTCCCGCCGCTTCGGGCCGGCCGCCGTCGTCTGCGCGGGCATGGCCGCCGTCGCCGCCGGACTGCTGATCCGCCCCTTCGCGACCAACGCCGCGGGCTTCCTCGCCGCCAGCGCCCTGTCCCTGGCCGGCATCGCCCTGACCAACGTCCTGCTCCCGGTCATCGTCAAGCGCTGGTTCCCCGACCGCGTCGGCACCATGACCGGCCTGTACTCCATGGCCCTGGCCGCCGGCACCTCCCTGGCCGCCGCCGCGACCGTCCCGCTGACCTCCGCCCTCGGCGGCAGCTGGCGCACCGGCCTGCTGATCTGGGCCGCCCTCGCCGCGGCCGCCGTACTGCCCTGGCTGCCCATCGCCGCCGCGAGCCGCCGCGAGAAGGCCGCCGCGCCCGCCGCCCCGCGCGAGGACAGCGGCCCCTCCGTCGTCCGCAGCCGCACCGCCTGGGCCCTGGCCTGCTACTTCGGCCTCCAGGCCACCGGCGCCTACGTCACCATGGGCTGGCTCCCACAGATCTTCCGCGACGCCGGGGTCTCCGCCTCCACCGCCGGCGTCCTGCTCGCCGTCACCATGGTCATGGGCGTCCCGCTCGCCTTCGTCATCCCCGGCCTCGCCGGCCGGATGCGCCACCAGGGACCCATCGCCGTCGCCCTCGGCCTCTTCGGCCTCGCCGGTTACCTCGGGCTCTACCTCGCCCCGGCCGCCGGCGCCTGGGCATGGGCGCTGCTGCTCGGCATCTCCAACTGCGCCTTCCCCCTCGTCATCACGATGATCGGGCTGCGCGCCAAGTCCCCGGCCGGCGTCGTCAAGCTCTCCGCCTTCGCCCAGAGCACCGGGTACCTCATCTCCATCCCGGGCCCGCTCGTCATCGGCACCCTCTACCAGCACAGCGGGGGCTGGGACCTGCCCCTCGCCCTGATGGCGGGCCTCCTCGTCCCGCAGATCGCGCTCGGTGTCCTCGCGGGACGGGACCGCACGATCGAGGACGAATGCGGCATGCGAAACTGAACGGCATGTCGCCCGTACTCGAACCGAACCCCCAGAACGGCCGCAAGAAGCTGGGCCTGGTGCTCGGCGCCATGCTCGCCGTGACCGTGATCATCGCCGTCATCGCGACCATCGCCTCCCCCTGAGCCCCGGCCCGCTCCCGCGGGGGTGGGGCCAACCCCACCCTCCCCTAGGGGGTCAGGCTCAGGGTCGACTGGGGTGCGCCCCGGATGGGAACCGCCGCTTCGGATCCATAGATTCGTAGCAGCGATCCAGTCCCGGCCCAGCACCCCCCCGGAGGCGGCCATGTCGGCCCCCGCACAGACCCCGTCCCGCACCGCGCGCCCCGCCCGCCGCCGCACCCCGGCCCACGCCGGCGCGAACGCCCGACTGCACTGGTGGGCACTGGCCCTGCCCGCCCTCGCCTTCGGCCTGCTCCTGCTGCTCCTCGCCGGATCCGGCGAGGCCCACGCGGTCCCCGCCGAGCCCTCGGGACTGATCCAGGTCACCCAGCAACTCCTGCGCGCCGTCGGCTGACCCCCCGCGCCGGGCCGCGCTCCACCGGCGGACGGCGGCCTCCCAACACCCTGCGCCCCGTGGCTCATTTCATGCGAAGCTGGGAGTCATGAGCGCCGATACACCCCGCAGGATCGCCCTCCTCCGGCACGCCAAGGCCGACTGGCCCCAGGTGGCCGACCACGAACGCCCGCTGGCGGAACGCGGCCGGAAGGACTCACCGGCCGTCGGGCTGAAGCTGGCCGAGACGGGCATCAGCTTCGACCTGGCCCTCTGCTCCACCGCCGCCCGCACCCGGGAGACGTGGAAGCTCGCAGTCCAGGAACTCCCGCACCGGCCGAGGACCTCGTACGAGGAACGCGTCTACGACGCCTCGCCGGGCGAGCTCATCGCCCTGCTGAACGAGACCTCCGACGAGGTCCGCGACCTGCTGGTCATCGGCCACAATCCGGGCATGCACGCCCTCGCCGACGCCCTCTGCGCCCGCGCCGAGGGCGACGCCCTGGCCCGGATGACGCGGACCGGCTTCCCGACCGCCGCCCTCGCGATCGTCTCCTTCACCGGCTCGTGGAAGTCGCTGGAGCACGGGGTGGGAACCCTGCTGGACTTCTGGACCCCGAAGGACCACTGAGCGGGCCCGCCGCCCGGGACCGGACGACGTGATCCCGGAGCCCCGGGTCCCGATCGCCGCGGAACCCGGGCCGCCCTCGTGAGCGGCTCGGGCTCCGGCGCGTCCGGGAGCCGTCACCGGCCGGGCGGCACCGCCGGATCCGCGCCCCGCGCCTCCCACAACTCCGTGTAGAACCGCCGGTACACCGCCGCCCGCAGGTGGGCCACGCCCGTGCTGCCCCCGGTGCCCGGCAACCCGCCGATCTGCCGCTCCACGAGCAGCGCGTGGCAGGCCCGCCACTCCGTCCAGACCTCGTCGTGGTCGACCAGTGCCTCCGCCAGCTCGGCCAGTTCGGCGAGCTCGGCCGGGTCCCCGTCGCGCGGGCGGTCCGCGAGGCGCGCGTACGCCGCCCGTCGGCCGTCCTGCGTCGCCACCTCGAAGCCGGCCTTGCCCAGCAGCCCGACGAACGCCTCCCACAGCGAGGGCTCTTCGAGCCGCGTCCGCAGCCGCTCCCGCTCGGCGGGGCTCAGCCCGGCCGCGACGCGGGCCCCGTACGGACCGTGCACCCAGTCCGCCCCGGACAGCGCCGAGATCTCCACGTACTGCGCGGACTGGGCGCCGCTGCTGCTGCCGAGCGCCCCGCGGAAGGCGTGGAACTCCCGCGGCGGCATGCCGCGCAGCGGATGGATCCCGGCGATCAGGGCCCGGGTGATCACCGCGCCGCGGGCCAGCCCGGCCCGGGCGGCGCGCGGGTCGCCGTCCAGGATCCGGTCGCGGGCCCCGCTCAGGTCGTCGAGGAGCTGCCCGAACCACAGTTCCTGCACCTGGTGGACGGTGATGAACAGGCGCTCGTCGCGCACCCCGTCGGCCAGGGGCACCTGGAGGGTCAGCAGTTCGGGCAGTCGCAGGTAGTCGGCGTAGGTGACGGTGTCAGACATCGGAGTCCTCCGGTGCGCGCAGTCCGTACAGGGCGAAGGCGTCGGTGACGCCGGGCAGGTCGAAGGCGTCGACCTGGGCGCACAATCGCAGCGTGGAACGGGAGATCGTCTGGATGCGGTCGATGCCCGCGTCCCCGCCGTAGGTGTCGGTCAGGACGGCTTCGGTGCGGTCCTCGTCCAGGCCGGCGCGGCGCAGCGAGTCGTACACCGGCTCCAGGTCCCAGTCGAGGGCGGCGCGGATCATCGCGGGCAGGGCCCGGGCGGCGAGGATCCGGCGCCGTTGGTCGAGGCGGGCCCACAGTTCGAGGAAGAAGGCGGAGAAGAAGCGGTGGTGGCGGCCCTCGTCCTTGGCGTGGTCGCGCATCAGCTCGCGCACCGTGCTCACCACGCTCGGGTCCTGCGGGACCTCGTTGAGGACGGCGGTGATCAGCGTCTCGAACACGACCGCCTGCAACTGCCCGGCGAGGATCGGGTCTTCGGGCAGCAGCCGGCGTCCGGTGTCCTGGAGCGCCGTGACGAACCCGCCGTAGTCGACGTCGGGCACGGCGATGCCGGTGACGGCCGCCACCTGGTCGGCGAGGTCCAGGCTGTACAGGGCGTGGTAGCCCTCGTCGCAGTACACCTTGAAGGCGTCCATCCGCAGCGCGGTGGGGAAGTGCAGGCCGGAGTTCCCGTTGGCGACGGGCTCGGCCGCCCCGTTGACGACCCGTGTCTCCAGGTGGGTGGTCGAGTGCAGGAACTGGTAGAGGTGCCGTACGGAGACCTCGCGGACCAGCTCCGGCTCCAGGGCCTTCACCTCGGGGTGGGACAGGTGCGGTACCAGGGCGTCGGGGAAGAACACCCGGCCCTGCTCGGCCTCGGCGTGGAAGATCCGCCGGACGCCGCCGCGTACGCCCGCGGTCTCGTACCAGCGGTCGAGGGGGCCTGGGGCCGTGCTCATGGGCGTCTTCCGTTCGGTGCGTGGGGGAGGGGGGCGGAGAGGTCCTCGCCGGTGGGGGCCGGCGGCGCGCCGGCCGGACCCGGGTGGGCGGCGATCCGACGGACCGCCTCGGCCACCAGGGGCGCGTCGACGGTGTGACAGAGCCGGAACCAGCCCGGCTGCGGGGAGCGGAACGCCCCGCCGGGCAGGATGCTGACCTTCGCGGTCTCGAACAGGGCGCGCCACAGCAGGCGTTCCGCCTCGAAGTCGGTGCCGGGCAGCCACCGGCGCAGGTCCAGCCAGACGGAGAAGCCCGCCTCGGCCGGGGCGTACGGGATGCCGTGCGCCTCCAGCAGCGCGACGAGGTGCCCGTACGAGGAGGCCAGCCGGGCGCGGCCCGCCGCGAGGAAGGCGGCGACCCACGCCGGGTCCGCGAGGAGCCCGGCGAGGGTGGCCTGGGTGGCGGTGGAGACGGGGGCGAAGTAGGCCATCGCCCGGGCCGCGTCGCGCACGCGCGGGGCGCGGGTGTGCAGGACGCCGGTCTTCAGGCCGGGCAGCCCGAAGTCCTTCGCGAAGCCCCACACCACGTGGGTGCGCTCGGCCCAGTACGGGTTGACGGCCGGATCGGCGGCGCTGGTGAAGGGGCGGTCGCCGAAGACGGCGTGGGCGTAGATCTCGTCGGAGATCAGGTCGACGTCGTGCTCGCGGACCACCCGCAACAGGTCGGCGAGGACCTCGGGCGGGTGCACCTCGCCGATCGGGTTGGACGGGGAGGACAGGGCGACCGCGCGGACCGTGGTGCCTTCGGACCGGGCCTCCTTCAGGGCCCGGTCGACGGCGTCGGCGGTCAGCCGGAAGCCGTCCTCCGGGGAGAGCGGGGCGGGCAGGATCCGG
This sequence comes from Streptomyces sp. NPDC048383, assembly GCF_040651775.1. Taxonomy (NCBI): domain Bacteria; kingdom Bacillati; phylum Actinomycetota; class Actinomycetes; order Kitasatosporales; family Streptomycetaceae; genus Streptomyces; species Streptomyces sp. NPDC048383. Next base: position 16,568 of record NZ_JBEZKS010000021.1, on the reverse strand, counting down.
GCACCGGAACGGCCGCCGAGATCGGTGTCGAAGGCCCCGTAGTAGGGGGCGGGCACCACGATGGCCTCGCCCGGGTCGCACAGGACGGAGGCGATGGCGTCGAGCGCCCCGGTCGCACCGCTGATCACCACGAGGTCGTCGGCGTCCAGCGGGGTCCGGCAGGTCGCGGAGAGCAGGTCGGCGACCCGCCCGCGCAGTTCGTCGGTGCCGTGCAGCGGCGCGTAGCGGGCGCCGGCCTCGGTCAGCGGGGGAAGGGCGGCGAGCTTGTCGCGGAGCAGGTCCCACAGCAGCCGGTTCTCGGCGGTGCCGAGGTTGAGGTAGCCGTCGGGGCGCAGCAGCGCGTCGTAGGGCTCGGCCTCGGCGCGGAAGTGGGCCTCGGCGATGGCCGGGGTGTCGGCGAGGAGGCGGGCGGCCTGGCGGGAGATCATCGGGCCCTCCCGCTGTCGACGCCGGCGGCGGTGAGCAGTCCCGGGTTGACCCCGAGGCCCATGGAGGCGTCGATCACGGCGCCGTGGAGCGAGGTGGAGTGCTCGCCGGCCAGCCACCAGATGAGTTCCGCGATCTCCTCGGAGCGGATCAGGCGCCTCTTGGGCAGCCTGGACGTCAGGTCCGCGAGTTCCTCTGGGGAGAGCTGGTCGAGGGTGCTGGCCTGGAACATCGCGGTCTCGACGGCGCCGGGGCAGACGGCGAACACGTCCACCGGGCTGTGTACGAGGTCGGCGGCGAGATGGCGGGTCAGGTACGTGAGCGCGGCCTTGCTCATGCCGTCGGCGGGGTGGAAGCCGGGGAACTGGAAGATCCCGCCGCCCACGCTGGAGACGTTGATGATCTTGCCGTAGCCGTTCTCCACCATGCCGGGAAGTAACTGTTCGGTGAGCCACAGCGGGCCCACCGCGTTGATCCGGAAGAACTCCGAGGCCTTCTCGTGCCGGGCGCCGTCGGTGTAGTGGTCGATGGTCTTGGATCCGACGGCGGCGTTGTTCACCAGGACCTCGACCGGGCCGGGAAGCCGGTCCAGGAGCCGTTCGTGGTCCTCCCAGTTGCCCTGGTCGAAGGGGAAGGCCTCCACCTTGGCGTGGCCGGTGAGGGCCAGTTCGTGCACCAGCTCCTCGGCCCGGGCCCGGCCGTTGCGGTAGGTGAACCAGACCGTCCAGTCCTCTTCCAGGGCGAACCTCTCCACGCAGGCCCGGCCGATACCGCCCGAACCCCCGGTGACGAGGACACTTCGAGTCACCATTGTTTCCCCTTGAACGATCACGACAGAGCGATGGGCGCCGTCGCGTTCACGACAGCGCGGTCACAGTATTTGTCGCAAGTGCGCCGCGAATAGCGCGACTTCGAGCGACCGTTGGCCGGGACTGCTCTTGTGCCGGGGCGCATTGCGTTGATCCGCCATGCCGTGCGCCGCTCCCCGGACGCCGGTCGTGGCCGGTTCGGGCGCCCGGCGGAGGGCTTCGGGTGGCCGGATACGAAAGACCGCCCGGCCGGAAGAACCCGGCCGGGCGGTACGGAACGTCGGATGTGGTGCCTCTGGCCCGTCAGGCCAGGTCAGCGGCCTCGACTTCCTCGCGGGTGATGCCGAGCAGGTACAGGACGGCGTCCAGGAAAGGCACGTTCACCGCCGTGTGCGCGGCCTCGCGCACCACGGGCTTCGCATTGAAGGCCACTCCCAGACCCGCCGCGTTCAACATGTCGAGGTCGTTGGCACCGTCCCCGATCGCCACCGTCTGGGCCAGCGGAACACCCGCCTCGGCGGCGAATCGCCGCAACAGCCGGGCCTTGCCGGCACGGTCCACGATCTCGCCCGTGACCCGGCCGGTCAGCTTGCCCTCCAGGATCTCCAGAGTGTTCGCCGAGGCGAAGTCCAGTCCGAGCCGCTCCCGCAGGTCGTCCGTCACCTGGGTGAAACCGCCCGAGACCACGCCCACCTGGTAACCGAGGGTCTTCAGCGTGCGGATCAGCGTCCGCGCGCCCGGGGTCAGCCGGACCTCGGAGCGGACCTTGTCGATCACCGAGGCGTCCAGCCCCGCCAGCAGCGCGACCCGGGCGTGCAGGGACTGCTCGAAGTCCAGCTCCCCGCGCATCGCCCGCTCGGTCACCTCGGCGACCTCGGCCTCGCAGCCCGCGTGCGCGGCGAACAGTTCGATGACCTCGTCCTGGATCAGGGTCGAGTCCACGTCCATGACGACCAACCGCTGCGCGCGGCGGTGCAGCCCCGCCGAGACCACGGCCACGTCGACGCCGATCTGCGCGGAGGCGGTGGCCAGGGCGGTGCGCAGCGGAGCCGTCTCCACGCCGGACACGGCGAACTCGACCGCCGTCACCGGATACTTGGCGAGCCGGAAGATGCGGTCGATGTTGCCGCCGGACCCGGTGATCCGAGCCGCTATGGCCGCCGTGGACTCCGCGGTGAGCGGGTGCCCGAGGACGGTCACGTGGGAGCGGCCGCTGCCGCGCGGCCGGTTGTCGCCGGTCCCGGAGAGGATCTCGGCCTGGAGCTTGAGCGACTCTGCCCAGCTGTGGACGGTGGCCCGCAACTCGCCCTCGCCGGCGCCGGCCGGTTTGGTGACGAGGGCGCACAGGACGATGCGGCCACGGGTGACGACCTGCTCGATGTCGACGACATCGACGGAATAGGCGGCGAGGGTGTCGAACAGCCCGGCGGTGATCCCGGGACGGTCCTTGCCGAAGATCTTGACGAGGAGGGTGGGGACGTCGGAGGTCTGCGAAGCGCTCATGGTGCTCTCACCGTATCTTCCCGGCCCCGCCGGACGGACATCCGTCCCACTCCCTGAGCCGCCCCCTTCGCACGGGCCCGTCCGCCGCCCCGCACCGGCCCCGCACCGGCCCCGCAGGGGTCCCGCACCGGCCCCGCACCGGCCCCGCAGGGGTCCCGCACCCGGGCGGATCCCGGGCGAGAAGTCCCCGTATCTCACTCTCCGGGCGACTTCTACCCCCGCCCGGGGGCGACCGCGGGCACCCCCGTCGGGCCCCGATTCCACATGTGGCCGCAGGCCTGAAATAGTTCCCCCGGATGTTCGCCATCCCTAGACTCCCTGACGTCAGGGGGATTCTCGGGGGACTTAAGTGGGGCTGGAGTGCCGGAACTCGTACTGGAATTGAATGGCAGGACCTGGACGCTGGATCCGTCCCGGTCGTACTCACTGGGGCGTGATCCCCAGGGCGACGTGGTGATCGACGACGCCCGGGTGTCGTGGCGGCACGCCACCATCACCTGGAACGGCCGGAATTGGGGCATCGAGGACCACGGCAGCACCAACGGCACCTACGTGCACGGAGCGCGGGTCCAGCAGACCGAGCTGGTACCCGGCACGCCGGTCCACCTCGGCAACGCGACCGACGGACCGCGGCTGAACCTGACCGCCGCCGCCCCGGCCGCCGCCCGGTCCGCCCCGGCCTACCAGGTCCCGGCCGCGCAGGGGCAGGCGCACCAGCAGGCCCCGGCCTACCAGGCCCCGGTCCAGCAGCAGCCCTGGGAGCAGCCGCCGCAGCACCAGCAGCACCAGCCGCAGCAGCACCAGGCCCAGCAGCCGCACGTGCCGCAGCAGCAGGGCGGCGGCCCGGCGCAGAGCGCGCCGAACCCCGGCCACCACGACCACCGCAGCCCGACGACGTTCCACCAGCTCTCGCTGGGCAACGTCATGCGCATCGGTCGCGCGCTGGAGAACGAGCTGGTCGTCTCCGACCTCCAGGTCTCCCGCCACCACGCCGAGTTCCGCTCGATGCCCGGCGGCCGCTTCGAGATCCACGACCTCGGCAGCCACAACGGCACCTACGTCAACGGTCAGCCGCTGGCCAAGTCCGGTACGGCGCTCCTCGGCCCGAACGACATCGTCGGCGTCGGCCACTCGACGTTCCGCATCGTCGGCGACCGGCTGGAGGAGTTCGTCGACACCGGCGAGGTCTCCTTCTCGGCCCGCCACCTCACCGTGACCGTCGACGGCGGCAAGCAGATCCTCAAGGACGTCACCTTCGGCGTCCCCGAGAAGTCGCTGATCGGCGTCATCGGCCCCTCCGGTTCCGGCAAGTCGACGCTCCTGAAGGCGCTGACCGGCTACCGGCCCGCCGACCAGGGCGACGTCCTCTACGACAACCGAAACCTGTACAAGCAGTTCGCGGAGCTCCGTCAGCGCATCGGCCTGGTCCCGCAGGACGACATCCTGCACAAGGAACTCAAGGTCAGCACCGCGCTCAAGTACGCGGCCAAGCTCCGCTTCCCCGGCGACACCGCCGAATCCGAGCGCGTCGCCCGCATCAACGAGGTGCTGCGCGAGCTCAAGCTCGACGTCCACAAGGACAAGAAGATCACCTCGCTCTCCGGTGGTCAGCGCAAGCGCGTGTCCGTGGCCCTGGAGCTGCTCACCAAGCCGTCGCTGATCTTCCTGGACGAGCCGACCTCCGGCCTCGACCCGGGCATGGACCGCGACGTCATGCAGCTGCTGCGCGGTCTCGCCGACGACGGCCGCACGGTCCTCGTCGTCACCCACTCCGTCGCCGAGCTGGCCATCTGCGACAAGCTGCTCGTCATGGCGCCCGGCGGTTCGGTCGCCTACTTCGGCCCGCCGGACGACGCGCTGAACTTCTTCGGCTACAGCACCTGGGCCGACGTGTTCTCCGCCTTCGAGGAGTTCCGCGACTACGACTGGGCCGGCCGCTGGAAGGGCTCGCAGCACTACCAGCTGTACGCCGCCGACATCGACGCCGTCGCCCCGCAGTCCGTCGCCTTCCCCTCGCCGCAGCAGATGCGCCCGCCCAAGCCGCAGGGCTGGGGCTCGCAGCTCTGGACGCTGATCCGCCGCTACGTCTCGGTGATCGCCTCCGACAAGGGCTTCATCGGCCTCATGCTGATCCTGCCCGCGGTGCTGGGCGTGGTCTCCACGGTCATCCCCGCGACCTTCGGACTCGCGCCCCCGCGGCCGCCGTCCCAGTTCAACGGCGACGCCGGCACGATCATGCTGATCCTCGCGGTCGGCATGTGCTTCTCGGGCGCCGCGAACTCGGTCCGAGAACTGATCAAGGAACGCGTCATCTACGAACGTGAGCGCGCGACCGGCCTGTCCCGGTCCGCGTACCTCATGTCGAAGGTGATCGTCCTCGGCGTCATCACGGCCGTCCAGGGCGTGGTCATCTGCGCGATCGGCTTCTTCCCGCGCGACCTGCCCGCCGAGGGCCTGCTGATGCCGCCGGCCGTCGAGCTGTGCCTGTCGGTCATCGCCCTCGGCTTCACCTCGATGATGTTCGGCCTCGTGATCTCCTCGCTGGTCAGGACCGCCGAGAAGACCATGCCGCTGCTGGTCATGTTCGCGATCGTCCAGGTCGTCTTCACCGGCATCCTCTTCCAGGTCTACGACTCCCCGGGCCTGGAACAGTTCGCCTGGCTGATGCCCTCCCGCTGGGCCATCGCCGCCGCCGGCGCCACGCTGAACCTCGGCAGGCTCATGCCTCCGTGGGACCGCGACAACCCGACGAACACCGACCCGCTCTGGGACGCCACCATCGGGCAGTGGAGCCTGAACATCACCGTCCTGCTGCTCATCGGCATCGCCTGCGGCTTCCTGGTCCAGCGCCTGCTGCGCCGCCACGAGCCCGAGGTCATGCGCGCCGGCAAGTAACGGCGCCGCGCACGCGGGCCCCGCGCCCCGCCGGCGCACGAAAACGCCTCAGGGCGGCCACCCGGTTCCGGGGGCCGCCCTGAGGCGCATGGGGGGTTCTGGGGGGCGTCGGCGGCCTAGTAGGCGCTGTTGACGTTGTCCATCGAGCCGTAGCGGTCGGCCGCGTAGTTGCAGGCGGCGACGATGTTCGCGACCGGGTCGTACTGGTCGAACTTGGTGCCCTTGACGTGGTACGCCTTGAAGGTCGGGAGGATGACCTGGAGCAGCCCCTTGCTGGGAATGCCGTTCTGGGCGTTGATGTCCCACTTGTTGATCGCCAGCGGGTTGCCGCTGGACTCGCGCATCACGTTCTTGTGGATACCGGCGTACGAGCCCGGAATCCCCTCGCGCTTCATGATGAAGAGCGCTTCCTTGATCCAACCGTCGAGGTTGTTCGCGAAGACCGGGGTGCGGACGGCGGACCGGCTCGCGGCCGCCGTCTTGTCGCGCTCCGCCTTGGCGGCGGCCGCGGCCTTGGCCTTCGCGGCCGCCGAGTCCTTCGCCAGCTTGTTCGCGACGGCCTGCTGCGCGCCGAGGTGCTGCTGTACCGAGGGGGTCCACGCCACCGGAGCGGCGTTGATCGTCACCGCCTGCTGCGTCTGCGCGGCACCGGCCGGGACGAGGGAGAAGGCGAGCGCGGCGGCACCGAGCGTGGCGACGCCGGCAGCGGACAGCTTGTGTGCCTTCGTCAGACGACTGTGACCGGGAGTGCTGGAAGCAGACATGGCGGGGCAACCTCTTCGAATAGCGGGAGTCGCAGGAAGGCGCCGCTCGGATCCGGGATCCGCGGCGCTGTGCGACGTCGACATTCTTAGCGGTGGCAAAAACGCCTGGCAAAGGTGTGACGTACGATCCCGCTTAGTGGATCAGGGCCCCCGGACGAAGCGGGAATGACGGACACCGCACTAGGCGCACCGGACCTGACAGGACCTTTACCTGTCCACTACGCAGCTTCGTAAGTGATGTGGGTCCTATGCCGGGGCTCACATCGGGCACGTAACGGTCTCACCAGGTGTTGCGACAGCAATGCGCAACGTGACCGCCGGCCCGCCCGCCTCATCCCTGAGGAGGACCCCACCCCTTCCCGCCTCGTCCCCGGGGCAGAGCCGGCGCCCGCCCGACCCCCTCCCTCCGCCGTACGCCCCGGGCCGCCCGACCTAGGCCCGAAGCCCGATCCCGCAGGTCAGGGCCGCCGGTACGGTGAGCCCATGCACTACGGACCCTGTACGGGACTCGCTGCCGTCAGCACCGCGCTGCTCGCCATGAGCCGCCGCCTGGAGGTCCACGACGTACTGCGCACCATCGTCGCGTCGGCCCGCGAACTGCTCGACGCCGAGTACGCCGCCCTCGGCGTCCCGGACGACCACGGGGGCTTCGCCCAGTTCGTCGTGGACGGCATCAGCGAGGAACAGTGGCGCCGCATCGGCCCCCTGCCCCGCCAGCACGGCGTCCTCGCCGCGATGCTCCACCAGGACGCCCCCGAGCGACTGGCCGACGTACGCCAGGACCCGCGCTTCGGGGGCTGGCCCGCCGCCCACCCCGACATGTCCGCCTTCCTCGGCATGCCCATCAAGGACGGCGAGGAGACCCTGGGCGCCCTCTTCCTCGCCAACAAGCGCCACGCCCACGGCGCCCCCGCCGACGGGAGCGACCGCCCCGGCTTCACCGACGAGGACGAGGAGCTCCTCTCCCTCCTCGCCCAGCACGCGGCCATCGCCCTGACCAACGCCCGCCTCTACGAGCGCAGCCGCGAACTCACCATCGCCGAGGAACGCTCCCGCCTCGCCCACGAGCTGCACGACGCCGTCAGCCAGAAGCTCTTCTCCCTGCGCCTGACCGCCCAGGCCGCCGCCGCCCTCGTGGACCGCGACCCCGGCCGGGCCAAGGGCGAACTCCACCAGGTCGCCGTCCTGGCCGCGGAGGCCGCCGACGAACTGCGCGCCGCCGTGACCGAGCTCCGCCCGGCCGCACTGGACGAGGACGGCCTCGTCGCGACCCTGCGCAACCACGTCCGCGTCCTGGACCGGGCCCACACCGCGCACGTCTCCTTCACCAGCGACGGCGTACGGGCCCTGCCCGCGACCCAGGAGGAGGCACTGCTGCGCGTCGCCCAGGAAGCCCTCCACAACGCCCTGCGGCACTCCGGCGCCGACCGCGTCGAGGTCACCCTCGCCCGGACCCCCGCGGGCGGCGCGGTCCTGCGCGTGCGCGACTGGGGGTGCGGCTTCTCCCCTTCCACGGTCCGCAAGGCCGGCCGGCACCTCGGCCTGGTCTCCATGCGGGACCGCGCGAGCGGCTCCGGCGGACGGCTGGAGGTCCGCTCCGAGCCCGGCGAGGGCACCACGATCGAGATGGAGGTACCAGGTGGCTGACACCCCGGCCCGCATCCGCGTCCTGCTCGTCGACGACCACCAGGTGGTCCGGCGCGGCCTGCGCACGTTCCTGGAGGTCCAGGACGACATAGAGGTGGTCGGCGAGGGCGGCGACGGCGAGGAGGGCATCGAGCGCGCCGAGGAACTGCGGCCCGACGTCATCCTGATGGACGTCAAGATGCCCGGCCTCGACGGCGTCGAGGCCCTGCGCCGGCTGCGCTCGCTGGGCAACCCGGCACGCGTCCTGATCGTCACCAGCTTCACCGAGCAGCGCACGGTCGTCCCCGCCCTGCGGGCCGGCGCGGCCGGCTACGTCTACAAGGACATCGACCCCGACGCGCTGGCCGGAGCCATCCGTTCCGTCCACGCGGGCCACGTCCTGCTCCAGCCGGAGGTGGCACAGGCGCTCCTCGCCCAGGAGGACCAGCCCTCCTCGGCCGGTCGCCCGGGCTCCCTGACCGACCGCGAACGCGAGGTCCTCGGCCTGATCGCGGACGGCCGCTCCAACCGGGAGATCGCCCGGGCGCTGGTGCTGTCGGAGAAGACGGTCAAGACGCACGTCTCGAACATCCTGATGAAACTGGACCTCTCCGACCGGACCCAGGCCGCGCTGTGGGCGGTCAGGCACGGAATGGTGGAGTAGGACGGAACGGCGGAGCGCGGCGCGCTGATCAGATCATCGGTGCGCGCACGGCGATTCAGCAGAGATTCATACGGTCGGGTGTATGTACCCCACATGGCGTATCCCGGCCGTCGGCCGGGCGTTCTCCATGGCGTGCCGCGACGGCTGGTCGCGGCAGACGTACTGGAGGACGAGAACGTGAAGAACTTCAAGAAGGCCGCAGCCGTCACCATGATCGCGGGCGGCCTCGTCGCCGCCGGCGCGGGTGTCTCCTCGGCGCACGGCGGTGCGTCCGCGGAGGGCGTGGCCCAGCACTCGCCCGGCGTGGCCTCCGGGAACCTGCTCCAGGTCCCCGTGAACGTCCCCGTCAACGTCGTCGGCAACACCGTCAACGTGATCGGCCTGCTCAACCCCGCCTTCGGCAACTTCGGCGTCAACCACTGACCCACGCCCGCGGCCCCGCTTCCCCACCTCTCCCCGGGAAGCGGGGCCGCGGCGCGGTCGGTTCCGGCGTCAGCCCCGCTCGCGTTCCTCGACCGCCGCGTTGTACGCCGCCACCAGGGCCCGCCGCGCCACCCGCTCCACCGGCCGCAGCGCCTCCGAGCGCGCCGCCATCTCCGAGGCGGCCACCGCACCGCCGGGCCCGTTCGCGTACGCCAGCGACACCAGCAGGTCCACCCGCTGCGCCAGCGCCAGCACCCGTACCGCCCGCGGCGGATACCCCGGGGCCAGGACGTCACGCCCCGCCTCCGCCCGCGCCCGGTACGCCGACAGGGCCGCGTCCGCGACCGGCCCCGACCCCGCCACGTCCAGCCGGGTCAGGACGACCGTCGCCTCGCGCAGCGCCTCCGCCAGCTCCCGCTCCGCCTCCCCGAGCGACGGCACGTCCGCCGGCGGGGCCTCCCGCACCGGCAGGCAGTGCCAGGTCACCGAGACGTGCAGGTCCCCGGCCGGCCCGGCCTCCGCCACCTCCGGCACCAATCCCAGCGCCGCCCCCACCGCGACCACCGCCTCCTCGGCCTCCAACGCCCGCGCGTTGAACTCCGCCGGCCCGCTCAGCCCCAACGGATGCCCCGGCGCGGGCAGCGCCACCCGCAGCCCGCTCACCCCCAGCACCCGCAACCGGCCGAGCGCCAGCGTGAGCCCCACCGGACCCGATTCCCCCGGCAGCCCGGACACCCGGTGCACGGCGTCCTCACCGACGATCGACGACGCGGCCTCGTCGGGCGACACCAAACCGGCCAGCAGCGCGTTCCCCCAGGCGGCCAGCCGCCCTGAACGTGGTTCGAAAAGCATCCCCCCACTTTACGGATCGGCCCCGGCACCCGGCCCCGGAACCGGACCCCTCCCCGAGTGGCGTAGGTTTTCCCCAGGGGCTGCGCCTGCCGGCGCACAGAGAACCGTGACTGCAAGGGGTGACAACACGCTCATGAGCGATGTTCTGGAGCTGGTGGACGTATCCGTGGTCCGCGAGGGCCGGGCTCTGGTGGACCAGGTCTCCTGGTCGGTGAAGGAGGGGGAGCGCTGGGTGATCCTCGGCCCCAACGGCGCCGGCAAGACCACCCTGCTGAACCTCGCCTCCAGCTACCTGTACCCCACCAAGGGCACCACCACGATCCTCGGCGGCACCCTCGGCAAGCCGGGTACCGACGTGTTCGAGCTGCGCCCCCGCATCGGTGTGGCCGGCATCGCCATGGCCGACAAGCTGCCCAAGCGGCAGACCGTCCTGCAGACCGTGCTCACCGCCGCCTACGGCATGACGGCGACCTGGCACGAGGAGTACGAGGACATCGACGAGCAGCGCGCCCGCGCCTTCCTCGACCGCCTCGGCATGACCGACTACCTGGAGCGCAGGTTCGGCACGCTCTCCGAGGGCGAGCGCAAGCGCACCCTGATCGCCCGCGCCCTGATGACCGACCCCGAGCTGCTCCTCCTCGACGAGCCCGCCGCCGGCCTCGACCTCGGCGGTCGTGAGGACCTCGTACGCCGCCTCGGCCGCCTCGCCCGGGACCCGCTCGCCCCCTCCATGGTCATGGTCACGCACCACGTCGATGAGATCGCCCCCGGCTTCACCCACGTCCTGATGATCCGTCAGGGCAAGGTCGTCGCCGCCGGCCCCATCGACCTCGAACTCACCTCCCGCAACCTGTCCCTCTGCTTCGGCCTCCCGCTGGTCGTCGAGCGCAACGACCACGACCGCTGGACCGCCCAGGGACTGCCCCTGCGCTAGCGGTCCGTACCGGTCGCACCCTGTCCCGACCGCGTCCGACCGACCTACCATGACCATGTGGACATCGACGCATGGGTGTGGTGGCTCATCGGCGCGGTCGGACTGGGCATCCCCCTGGTCCTCACCGCCCTACCGGAGTTCGGCATGTTCGCCGTCGGCGCGGTGGCGGCCGCCGTCACGGCGGCCCTCGGCGGGGGAGTGGTCGCCCAGGTCCTGGTGTTCGTGATCGTGTCCGTGGCGCTCATCGCCGTGGTCCGCCCGATCGCCAACCGGCACCGCAACCAACGCCCCCAACACCGCAGCGGCATCGACGCGTTGAAGGGCAGGACCGCCGTCGTCCTGGAACGCGTGGACGGCAGCGGCGGCCGGATCAAACTGGCCGGCGAGGTCTGGTCCGCCCGGAGCCTCGACGCGGACACCAGTTTCGAACCCGGCCGGTCCGTCGACGTCGTCGACATCGACGGAGCGACCGCCGTCGTGATGTGAGAAAGCAGCCGACCCGCGGCCCCGGGGTCTGCGAGACTCCGCTCAACGGGGCAGCACAGACAGCCGGAAGGGCACGGGGAACCGCATGCAACCGATCATCATCGTCCTGATCATCCTGGTGGTTCTGGTCTTCATCGCCCTGGTCAAGACGATCCAGGTGATCCCGCAGGCCAGCGCAGCCATCGTCGAGCGCTTCGGCCGCTACACCCGCACGCTCAACGCGGGCCTCAACATCGTCGTCCCGTTCATCGACTCGATCCGCAACCGCATCGACCTGCGCGAACAGGTCGTGCCGTTCCCGCCGCAGCCGGTGATCACCCAGGACAACCTGGTCGTCAACATCGACACCGTCATCTACTACCAGGTGACCGACGCCCGCGCCGCGACGTACGAAGTGGCCAGCTACATCCAGGCCATCGAGCAGCTCACCGTCACCACCCTGCGCAACATCATCGGCGGCATGGACCTGGAGCGGACCCTGACCTCCCGCGAGGAGATCAACGCGGCCCTGCGCGGAGTCCTCGACGAGGCCACCGGCAAGTGGGGCATCCGCGTCAACCGCGTCGAGCTCAAGGCCATCGAGCCGCCGACCTCCATCCAGGACTCGATGGAGAAGCAGATGCGCGCCGACCGCGACAAGCGCGCCGCCATCCTCCAGGCCGAAGGTGTCCGGCAGTCCGAGATCCTGCGCGCCGAGGGTGAGAAGCAGTCCTCCATCCTGCGCGCCGAAGGTGACGCCAAGGCCGCCGCCCTGCGCGCCGAGGGCGAGGCCCAGGCCATCCGTACGGTCTTCGAGTCCATCCACGCCGGCGACGCCGACCAGAAGCTCCTCGCCTACCAGTACCTCCAGATGCTCCCGAAGATCGCCGAGGGCGACGCCAACAAGCTCTGGATCGTGCCCAGCGAAATCGGAGACGCGCTCAAGGGCCTCTCGGGCGCCATGGGCAACTTCGGCCCCATGGGCGGCGGCAGCCCGAGCGGCTTCAACCCGCAGAACAACGGCAAGGGCGGCACCGACACGACGGGCGCCGGCGACCGGCGCGAGCAGCCCCCCATCGACTGACCCGGCCTCCCCTCGTGCATGATCGGTGAGGCCCCTCGACCTTCATGGCGGGGAGGCGACTCACTCACGCAAAGGGGATGGCTCCGTCCATGTCCATGTCCATCTGGGAATCACTCGCGGTCCTCGCCGCCGGAATCGGCGCCGGCACGATCAACACCATCGTCGGCTCCGGCACCCTGATCACCTTCCCGGTGCTCCTCGCCACCGGCCTGCCCCCGGTCACCGCCAACGTCTCCAACACCCTCGGCCTGGTGCCCGGCTCCATCAGCGGCGCCATCGGCTACCGCAACGAACTCAAGGGGCAGCGCGACCGCATCCTGCGCCTCGGCGCCGTCTCCCTCGTCGGCGGCCTCGCGGGAGCGGTCCTGCTCCTGGTCCTGCCCCCGGAGTCCTTCGACACGATCGTGCCCGTCCTCATCGGACTGGCCCTCGTCCTCGTCGTCCTCCAACCCCGCCTCGCCGCGTCCCTGCGCCGCCGCCGGGAAGCCGCCGGCGCCGACACGGCGGAAGGCGAAGGCGGCCCCGTCCTCCTCACCGGCATGCTGTTCTCCAGCGCGTACGGAGGGTACTTCGGTGCCGCCCAGGGCGTGCTCTACCTCGGCCTCATGGGCCTGCTGCTCCACGAGGACCTGCAACGCGTCAACGCCGTCAAGAACGTCATCGCCGCCCTCGTGAACGGCATCGCCGCCGTCTTCTTCCTCTTCGTCGCGGAGTTCGACTGGACGGCCGTCCTCCTCATCGCCGTCGGCTCCACGCTCGGCGGACAGATCGGCGCGAAGGTCGGACGCCGCCTCCCGCCGACCGTCCTGCGCGGAGTCATCGTGACGGTCGGAATCCTCGCCATCGTCCAGATCCTGCTCCGCTGAACGACGTAGGAGACATACGCCGCCCCGCGCACCCGGCAACCGGGCGCGCGGGGCGGACGACTAAGCGGACCGCGACAGCCACTCCGGCAGCGGGTCCCGCCCGCCCACCCCCAGCGCGAGCAGCATCGCGTCGGCCGGCGACGGCACGAACGGTTTGCGCAGCAACGGCATGCCGGCCTCCTCGGGAGTCCGCGCCGCCTTGCGGTGGTTGTCCTCGGCGCAGGAGGCCACCGTGTTCAGCCAGGAGTCCCCACCGCCCTGGGCGCGCGGCAGGACGTGGTCCACGGTCGTCGCGCGCTTCCCGCAGTACGCGCAACGGTGTTGGTCCCGGACCAACACCCCCCTCCGTGACCAGGGAGCATGTCTTCGGAAGGGCACCCGCACGTACCGGCAGAGCCTGATCACCCGCGGCATCGGAAGCTCCATGGTGGCCGCCCGCACACGCAGCTCGGGATGCGACTGCTCGACCACGGCCTTGTCCTGGAGCACGAGCACCACCGCCCGGTTCAAGGTCACCGTCGACAGCGGCTCGAAGCTCGCGTTCAGCACCAGCGTGTCCCGCATCTCGCCCACCTCCCGTGTGCAGGCCCGCGACCACACCGGCGGCAGGGCCCGTCACCACTCTGGCCGCGCGCGCCACGCGGGACAACGCAATAAAAATGCCCGGTCCTGGCCGTCTTTAGACCAGGACCGGGCAAACGTTCGGCGAACGATCAGCCCGCGGGCTCCGCGTACTCACCGATCAGCTGGGCCCGCCCGAGGGTGTGGAAGCGCAGATTGAACCCGACCACGGCGGGGGACACGTCCCCGTCCGGCCCGAGCTTCTCCTGATCCACCGCGTACACCGTGAACACGTACCGGTGCCGCTCCCCGGCCGGCGGGGCCGCTCCGCCGAAGTCCTTCGTGCCGTAGTCGTTGCGCACGTGCACGGCCCCGGCGGGCAGTCCCTCGAACTTCCCGCTGCCCGCCCCGGCCGGCAGCTCGGTCACCGAGGCCGGCAGGTCGAACAGCACCCAGTGCCAGAACCCGCTGCCCGTCGGCGCGTCCGGATCGAAGCAGGTCACGGCGAAGCTCTTCGTCCCCTCGGGGACCCCTCCCACCGCAACGCCGGCGAGACGTTCCCGCCCGACAGCACCTGGTCCCCGCCCAACTCCGCGCCGGACGCCAGATCGGCGCTCGTCACGGTGAAGGAGGGGACCTCCGGGTGGAAGGCGTGGGGGAGGGGCGCCCTGTGCTGCTCAACCACTGTTGAACCTCCTGATCGACTGCGCGTACCGGTCCGAGCCTAGAACCAGTTGCGCTGCGAACCGACGGACGCGATCCACTGGTTCAGGTACGCGGCCCAGTCGGTCTCCTGGTACGACTGCAGCCCCACCTGGAAGCAGCGGTAGGTGTCGCTGCCCTCGCTGAACAGCCCCGGCTTCTTGTCCATCTCCAGCACGACGTCCATCTCGCGCCCGTCGGAGACGAAGGTCAGCTCCACCTGGTGCAGCCCGCGGTACTGCGACGGCGGCAGGAACTCGATCTCCTGGTAGAACGGCAGCGTCTGCCGGGTCCCGCGGATGTGCCCGCGCTCCATGTCCGCACTGCGGAACGAGAAGCCCAGCTGCCGGAACGCGTCGAGGATCGCCTGCTGCGCGGGCACCGGGTGCACGTTGATCGGGTCCAGGTCACCGGCGTCGACCGCGCGCGCGATCTCCAGCTCGGTGCTGACCCCGATGTTCATCCCGTGCAGGTGCTGACCCCCGAAGTGGGTGATCGGCGTCTCCGCCGGGATCTCCAGCCCGAACGGCACCACGTGCAGTGCGCCGGCCTGCACCTGGAGGGCACCCCCGAGACGCTGCTTCGAAAAGACGACGTCCTGCTTGTACTCCTGGTCGCCGCCCTCCACCTCCACCCGCGCCTGCAGCCCGACGGACAGCCCCTCGATCTGCTGCTCCACGGACCCGCCCTGGATCCGCACCTCACCCTGGACGATCCCGCCCGGCACCACGTTCGGCTCGGTGATGATCGTGTCCACCGACGCACCGCCGGCACCCAGGCTCGCGAACAGCTTCCTGAACCCCATGCTCAAACTCCCCTTAAGGCCTGTACGAAGGACGTGGCGACTCACGCGCCTACCCCCTTTACCAACGCGGAACCTTAGGCCCCGGTTGCAGGGAGGCGCGTTCCGTTACGCTCGACCGGATGAGCGCGCGCCCCGACCGTACGCCCCTGCCCCGTTCCTTCTTCGACCGCCCGGTCCTCACGGTGGCCCCGGACCTGCTGGGCCGCACCCTGGTCCGCCGCACCCCGGACGGCCCCCTCGAACTGCGCATCACGGAGGTGGAGGCGTACGAGGGACAGGCCGACCCCGGCTCCCACGCCTACCGCGGCCCCACCGCCCGCAACGCATCGATGTTCGGTCCGCCCGGACACGCGTACGTCTACTTCATCTACGGCATGTGGTTCAGCCTCAACCTGGTCTGCGGCCCGCCCGGCCACGCGAGCGGCGTACTCCTGCGCGCCGGCGAGATCACCGTCGGCGCCGACCTGGCCGCCAAACGTCGGCTCTCAGCCAAATACCCGCGCGAACTGGCCAAGGGCCCCGCCCGTCTGGCCACCGCCCTGGACGTGGACCGTTCGCTCGACGGCACCGACCTCTGCGCCGGCCCGGACTCCCCCCTGTCCCTCCTCACCGGCACGGCCACCCCGGCCGACCTGGTGAGCAACGGCCCGCGCACGGGAGTGGGCGGCGCCGGCGCCGCCCACCCGTACCGCTACTGGATCACGGACGACCCCACGGTCAGCCCGTACCGCGCTCACGCACCACGCCGCCGGACAACTTGACTCCACCCTTCCGGACGCCTAACGTAGTCCGAGCCGCTTGAACGGGGCACTGCCTCAGCAGACCCCCAGAACGGCCAAACCACTACCTACGACTTACCCCTGGCGGGGTCCTTTTCGGCATGCCCGAATTACTCGCCGTCGGCTCGATTATGAGTCGCGAGGGGGAAGCGCTAACGTAGCGGAGCGCCGAAAGGCCAAAGACCCCCAACGGTCACCGAATTCAAATTCAGGTCGACAAACGGCCCGGAAATGATCTGGTAGAGTTGGAATCGCCGGAAAGGGAAAAGCGCGGAAGCGCATGACCTGGAAAGCACCGAGGAAATCGGGCCCGAGAGAGTCTGATAGAGTCGGAAACGCAAGAACAGAACAACACAGAACGAAAGCCCGGAGGAAAGCCCGAGAGGGTGAGTACAAAGGAAGCGTCCGTT